>NZ_AUTL01000270.1:0-41641 GCF_000498015.1 Pseudoalteromonas sp. TAE79 | reverse complement strand
CTCCCTTCCGGGCCTGACCAGGTTCGCCTGCTAGTGTTGCGAGAGGACCAATAAGACTACCATTGAGGGCCTTGGTTGGCGCGGGAGGGATTATCTCTACTTTTGCTCTGTTATTCAAGGGATAATCTAAAAAGAAAGTGCGATTGCATACTTCATATACAATCGCGGTGCATTTAGCTGTTTTAGTGCGTATTAATTGGTCTCTAACTGCGCTTTTATATTACGAAGTGCTGCTTTTACTTTTTTCATGTTTTCTGGACCCATGCGTAAAAGTTGTTTTTGAGCAGCAGGTAATTGCTCCCACTCCGAAAATGCATACTGATACGTTACTGAATCGCGAAGTAGCGGTAACTCACCTTCAAGCTCTGGTGTATCGAGTAATAAATCGATAGCATCTTCCAAGGTTTGATTAAACTCATCATCACCGTAGCCAATTTCACTGTAAGCATTATTTATAAGTGGCTTGTACTCTTCGTACATACGCACAGCTTGTGCTGCACTCATACTCGTAAATATTTTTACGTACGGTGTGTAACGCTCATAACTATTAGGGTTTATTGTTAGAATATCCCCTTCATTTACGCTAAACGCCTCTTCAGGTTGAACAACAGGCGTGTGTTTTTTAGCTACTTTGCCTTTAGCCAAGTTATCTACAAATACCACACCACGGCGAATTACATCGTCGGTTACCATTAAGCTCATTACTGAGTCGCTTAGGTACTCGTCCATTTTAGCAACAACAACCGCATCACTTTCGTTAAGCGTTGGTAATGGTTTTACTTCAGGCACCGGCTCACTTGGGCTTTGTGCTGGCACTTCAAGCTCTGCTGGCTTTTCTGGCATAACTGATGGTGCGTCAACTACGGGATCGTTTTCAGGTTTAAGCTCCATCATTGGTTGCTCTTTTGGCGCTTGCTCTACCTCTGTGCGTGTTTGTGGCTCATCACTTGGCTTTAATAGTACAAACGCGGCTGCGCACACAACTATTATTAAAATAATAACGGCGAAAAGAAAATTGTTATTAGGCGGACGTTTTTGAACATCTGACGCTTCTGGTTTATCTGACATACAAACTCCATAAAAATTAAAAGTGCGTTATCACTCAGAGTACTCTGAATGGAAAAAATTCATTATGAGTAGTAACTATAAATACATAACTATTTTAGCTTACAAATATAAACATAAGCTTACTGTACTTACTACTACTCAGTTATCCTTTGATTCTTCTAGCTTAAAGGCTTACAGTTAATAAATAAAGTAAAGACGTTGAACAGTTTAAACACCAATATGAAAATCAAGCAAGTCGATCCAGAAAAACCCAAAATAGCCCTATTATTAACGGGCGGTGGCGCACGAGCTGCTTATCAAGTGGGTGTACTTAAAGCGCTCGCTCATAGCATGCCGCGTACAGCTCCATTACCGTTTAGAGTAATAAATGGCACCTCTGCTGGGGCTATTAACTCTGCGGCTTTAGCATGTTACGCCTCTTGTGCACATTTAGCTGTACGAAAACTTGAATCAGTTTGGAAAAACTTTTCGACCTCGATGGTTTATAAAAGTGACTTCTTAAGCGTATTTGGTCATATTGCGCGTAATATTTTAACTAGCTTTCAGTCAGAGCATATTAATCACCCACCAGCGAGTTTGCTAAATAACCGCCCACTACGTGGTTTGCTCAATGAGATTTTAGACTTGCACCGGATAGAGCGTAACTTACACCGTAATTATTTAGATGCGCTGTCTATTACAGCTTCTAGTTATACGACGGGCGACTCTGTTGCGTTTTTTCAATCAAATACGCAAACACCATGGCAACGCGCTAAACGCGAAGGCCAAGCCACTCGTATTAACGTTGAGCATTTAATGGCGTCGAGTGCTATTCCTATGGTGTTTCCAAGTGTAAATATTTATAACCATTACTTTGGTGATGGCTCTATACATCAGCTTTCTCCCTTGAGTCCCTCGATTCATTTAGGTGCTGAAAAAATATTTATTATTGGGGTCGACCAGCCTAAAGAGCTTCACCCACCGGGTTATTCGCCGCATTACCCTGGCTTATCAGCTGTTGCAGGGCATTTACTTGATAGCGTATTTACCGACACTATGCAGTCGGATTTAGAGCGACTGGAACGCGTTAACCGCACTTTAGGATTACTACCCGCTCGTGATAAACATCAAGAACTTAAGCAAATTGATACCTTTGTTATTAACCCTTCGCAAAACTTTAACGCCATTGCCGCGCAATATTACGACGATATGCCGTGGGCGATTAAAGTATTACTGCGTACAATCGGTGTTAAAAAACATTCGCAATCGAGTTTGACCAGTTACCTATTGTTTGAAAAACGCTATACCCAACATTTAATGCAAATTGGCTATGAAGATGGCATGGCGCTGTTGCCTAAAATGCGTGAGTTTTTAGAGTTAGATTAAGTCAAAACAAGCACATTATTCTATCCCGTCGAGCAGGTAGTGCTCTACCCGCTCAACACGCCTTGGTTTACCTTGTAGTACTAAAACGTCGTTAGGTAACAAGGTTGTTTGCGCTGATGGCGTGTCTATTTCGGATCCTTCTCTGCGAAGTGCTTTTACGAGTACTCGCCGCTTTTCTAAATTTAGATCTTCAATTGTTTTACTCACGGCATAAGCTTGCTTGGGCAATGCTACAACGTGTAAATATTCTAATCGGTCGGTTGAGGCATCTTCGCTATCTTTAAAATACCCTGCGTAAAAACTTTGCATTAATGGATAACGATTACGTCGCTCTTTACTTACTCGGCGAACAATACGTGTCATGGGTACGCCCGACATAGACAACACATGCGACACGAGCATTAAGCTCGCCTCTAACGACTCGGGCACCACTTCGGTTACACCTAGCGCTTTTAAATAATCGAGCTGGCTGTCGTCACGAGTCCTAATAAGTATTTTAACGTTAGGTGCTATTTGCTTTATGGCATCAATAACAACTTGCGCGTGATCAAACTCAGTAAAAGTAATAATCACCAACCGAGCTCGCTCTACTCCTGCGCACTTTAAAATATCTTTTTGCTTAACATAACCAAATATTACAGGCTCGNCGCCAGCCGCTTTGCCTTCTTGTACAAGTATTGGATTACTTTCGATGGCAACGTAGTCTATTGCTTCGGGCTTTAAAAAACGCGCTATAGTTTGTCCAACACGCGAAAAACCACAAATAACAACATGATCGCTATAAAGTGTACTACTTTGTGGCTCACTCTCCAGCGCTAAACTTGGCCGATCGAGTATGCCCAAACGATTTAAAATAAATGGCGTTTTATCAATCAAAAATGGTGTAAATGCCATTGAAAGCACACCCAGTGCAATTAAAAATGAAGCTTGCTCTGAATTTAATAACTGGTGCTGACCAGCAAGTGCGATAAGTACAAAACCAAATTCTCCCATTTGCCACAACATAATGCCACAGGCGAGTGAATCTTGGTTTCGTTCATGCATTAGCCGCGCACTAAGTGCTACTACCGTAATTTTTAATATGAGTAACCCAAGCAATGCGCCGATAATTATTACTATGTGCGCCAGTACAAATAAAATATCTAGCTGCATACCCACAGTTACAAAAAACAGCCCCATTAATATATCGCGAAATGGACGTATATCGGCCTCTAACTGATGCCTATAATGGCTCTCACCTAACATCATTCCCGCTAAAAATGCGCCCAATGCCATAGACAAGCCAAACATATACGTTAAAAAGCCCGCAAATAGCGCTACTAATATAGTGGTAAGTACAAACAATTCATCGGTTCGTACTTGCGCTATTTCTTTAAATACAATGGGCAATACCCATTTACCAATTGCCCAAAGGAGCACACATACAAATGCACCTTTACTTAGGGCAAAGGCTAAAGCCCAGACAATACTTTGTGAGTCGCTTGATGCAAATAAGGGAAGTATTATTAATAGAGGAACAACAGCAATATCTTGAAAAAGCAGCACACCAACGGCTAACTGCCCTCGTCGCTGATTAAGCTCACCCGTCTCTTTTAATAGCTTAACAACCACCGCAGTTGAAGAAAGCGCCATAATTGTGCCAATAGTAAAGCTGGTGAGTAGGGAAAAGTCTAAACAATATAAGATAATAATGAAGAGTAAGCTGGTTATGCCTACTTGCAGAGATCCCAGTCCAAATACTAGGTTTCGCATTGCCATTAACCGCGAGATAGAAAACTCTAACCCCAAACTAAATAACAAAAAGACAATACCAAGCTCTGCTACAAACTCTATTTCATGAGATTGCGCTAACCAACCAATACCATGACTACCGGCTAAAACCCCAGTTGCTAGGTACGCTAAAATAGGCGGCAAGCCAATGCGTTTAAAAAACCACACAAAAAGCACTGCCGCTACTAATAAGCCAAAAATTTGAGCATTAATACTTTGCAAATGCAGCCTCGCGCTTAAATTAAACTAGTCGCTTGTAAGTAAATATAGCAACCATATGTTTTTCAGGCAATTTTAAAATATGGCACAAAAATAGCTTAGTTATTGCAAAGTAACACCCTCGGGGGAGTATTTAATGGAAAACGTCCATATTTTGACGCAACGTGTGTCTGGTCGCGGTGACTTTTTGCCGTTTTCGGCTGAACATTCACCAACAAACGAAATAACAGAAACACATAAACTCGTTACAGAGCTACAAACAAGCTTAGTGATTGAGGATGTTTTAGCTATATACGCAAAATTTACAAAACAATTGTTAAATTTTTCTGGTTTACAGTTTCAATCAACATTAGGAACTACACAAACATCAGAAAGTGACACAAATAGTACTCCCTATATTTTTGATTTAGCTATTGGTAATGAACACTTAGGGCAACTAATTTACTTTAGTAAGTTTCCGCTTGGCCAAGCAATTGAGAAAAAATTACATACATTACATACTGCGTTGGTTTATCCACTTCGTAATGCGATGATGTATAACCGCGTACTAAAGCTTGCCACAAAGGATGCGTTAACCGGTTTAAATAATCGTAGTCAATTTAATGACTTTTTACTTCAAAAGCTTGAAAACTGTCGCCGTTATCAACGTCCATTTAGTTTAATGTTGCTTGATTTGGATAACTTTAAACAAGTTAACGACAACTTCGGCCATAAAATTGGTGACGATACACTTAAAGAATTTTCAAAAGTACTGTGTAGTAGTATACGCGGCACTGATTCGGTATTTAGATTTGGTGGTGATGAGTTTGCTTTACTTATTGAAGACCCTGAGTTTACAACTAATAAAGTGATTGCTGAGCGTATAATGTGCTTAGTAAGAAAATCGCCATTAATGTCTAAGTATAAAGTAACAACCAGTATTGGTTTTACTTTAGCTAACAGCCAAGATTGCGAAACTGAGATATTTGCTCGAGTAGATAAAGGTTTATACAAAGCAAAGGCATCAGGTAGAAACTGCGCAAAAGCATATTAGCCTTTACTTAACTGCATTAAATAAAAAAGCCTAGCTTCCCCCGCTAGGCTTTGCACTTACCAATTTATAAATAAACAACGCAGCACAAAAACCAAAAAAGAACCCGCTAATTAAATTAAGTAATGCAGTAATAGTCGCAAGCGGTGTAAATAATACTAAAAGCAGTGGCAGGCTCACGCCTAAAATAAAAAACAATCCACCTTTACCTAACCAATAAGCTAATAAAAGTACTGCAGATGCAATCCCACCAGCGACTGCATAACCTAACGTAACTATATTTAACTCAAGTAAAACATTAGCGATAACAGCAATAAGCGCTGTTATTAGCATACCCATTGGCGCTTTTGTTACTAACGATAAGCCAACATGCGGCTGTTTACTCATTTATTTACACTCCCAAAAAATACCATTTTCATCAACATGCTTAGCACTTATAAAATAACCAACCACTTGAACTAATTCATCATTATAAAAAATAAGTGGCACACTGGCGCGTAGCCACGGCGCTATTTTTGCATCTTTAAACCAATGCTTAACTGTATTACTACCAGGCTTTTTAAGTGGTTTTATACGCGCACTATTGCAATTAAAGCGCACTATTACTTGCTCATTAGCGTGTGGAGGTCTTACACCGCTACCAGCCCTTTTAATTAATAAACGCCCATCAGCAAGTTTTAGTTCTGAATGATTCAGCTCTGTATCTGTTAATACTTCACTTGGTGTTACAAAATACAAATAACCTTGATGCCGGTGTATTTGTCCATCTAGCAAGTCGATACGCATCTGTGAGTCGTTTTTTGCGCACATTGCTTGATTAATAATTTGCTCAAGTTGCTTTTGCGATGGCATCACTTGAGTAAATAGTGCAAGCCACGCACGTACTATATTTGCAATGCGCGCTGCGCTGTATTCACTTATTTGGCTAATGCACAGTGCTTGATGCTCGTTAACACACTTATTTAAATCAAGCTGGGTATATTCATCAAGTAGATTTTGTTGTTGCTGTAGTAGCTCAATACTTCGTGCAGTGCATTGCTCAAACCCATTAAAGCGCTCAGCTAACACAGGCACTATTTTTGAGCGTAAAAAGTTACGATCAAAACTTTCATCTGTATTAGAGTCATCGGTTATGTGGCGAATACTAAACTGCGCTGCAAACGCTTCTATATCGCTTCGCTTAACGTTCAACAATGGCCGAAAACATACACGGCCACTTTGCAGCAAACGCTCTTTATACATAGCACCAAGCCCTTTTAAACCCGAGCCACGCTTTAAGCGCAGTAAGAACGTTTCTACTTGGTCGTTTAAATGTTGGCCCAGTAAAATAATGCTGCCTTGTGGGCTTAGTTCATCAAGCGCTTTATAACGGGCGTCGCGTGCTTGGGCTTCAAGACTTGTGCGCGACTGCTGATCAATGACAACTTTCGCAGCTTCAAAAGGCACACTAAGCTCAATACATACGTTTTTGCAAAAGCGTTGCCAGTCATCAGCATACTGGCTCAAGCCATGGTGAACATAAATAGCCGAGACATTAATTGCAGGGTTATCTGCTTTTAAAGTGCGCATTAAATGCAACAACACCACAGAATCAACGCCACCAGAGAGCGCCACTGCAAAAGCAGTGTTGCCTTGCTCAATATAGCTATTTAGTGATTTTTTTAATTGCTGATAAATTGCTGATTTATGCATATGGGCGCACTTTAATATAAAAACTCTGAACATTTTAAAGCAAAAAAGCCGCATAAGCGGCTTTTTTTTAACATTTAATGCGTTTAGCAATAACCAAACGACATTAAACGTTTGTAACGTTGGTCAAGCATTTCTTCAAGCGTAAGCGCTTGAAGATCAGCTAAGTCACGTTTTAGGCGTTCTTTTAAGTTACGTGCCATACCATCGTAATTGCGGTGCGCTCCACCTAGAGGTTCATCAATTAAATTACTGATTAAATCTAGTTCTTTCACGCGCTCTGCAGTTACACCCATAGCTTCTGCTGCAAGTGGTGCTTTGTCGGCGCTTTTCCAAAGAATTGACGCACAACCTTCAGGCGAAATTACAGAATAAGTACTGTACTGCAACATGTTAACTCTGTCGCCAACACCAATTGCTAATGCACCACCTGAACCGCCTTCGCCTATAACCGTACATATTGTCGGCACTTTAAGTGTCGCCATTACTTTTAAGTTACGTGCGATTGCTTCAGATTGACCACGCTCTTCAGCGCCAACACCTGGGTATGCACCCGGTGTGTCGATAAAAGTCATGATTGGCATTTTAAAACGCTCAGCCATTTCCATTAAGCGTAATGCTTTACGGTAACCTTCTGGCTTTGGCATACCAAAGTTGCGTTTAATTTTTTCAGCAGTGTCACGGCCTTTTTGTTGGCCAATAACCATTACTGGTTCGCCATCTAAACGCGCAACGCCACCTAAAATAGCCGGATCGTTAGCAAAAGTACGATCGCCAGCAAACTCGTCAAATTCCGTGAAAATGCGCTCGATATAATCTCGAGTGTAAGGACGCAACGGATGACGTGCTAACTGTGATACTTGCCAAGCGCCTAAATTAGAAAAAATCTCCTGTTTTTGTTTGGCACTTTTTTCTTTTAGTTTGCTGACTTCCTCTTCTAACTCAAGGTCTAATTCGCCAGCGCGGCTTATATTTTGTAATTCTTCAATTTTTGCTTCTAATTCTGCAATTGGAAGCTCAAAATCAAGATAATTGAGGCTCATGCTCTAAACTACCTAATTAGTTAAATTCTAGTTCTACATCTTGCGCTGCCATTAATGATAACTTATGTATTAAGTCGTCACTTGGCGTAACACACCATTCGATCCCAAGAGTTAATTGAGCCAACGCATCTGGACGTTGGTAATAAACCTTGATCGGACACGTTCCCATTTTATAGGGTTCGAGTACTTTTTGTAATTTATCGAAGAAACCTGCCTCGACTTGCACCATGTTCAGCGTCATTTTAATCGCTTTAATACGTTTTTCACGCGCTTGAGCAATGGTGTTTATTTCTCTGGCGGTCATTGTAATACCACCGGAGAAGTTATCAAAGCTGACCTGTCCAGATATTACCAAGATATTGTTAACTTGGAGCATATCTTGGTACTTTTCAAACTCGTCTGAATACAAGCGTACATCAATCCGTGCACTCTTGTCATCTAAAGTTACTAAGGCCCAACGATTTCCTTTTTTATTAATTAATACCCTTGAAGCAATCACTAAACCTGCGGCCGTTGCAAATACATCACGGTTAGTTGGCTGTAAATCAACTATTTTCCCGCTGGTATAATGCCTAAGCTCACGTCGGTACTGATTTATCGGGTGCCCAGTTAAATAAAGGCCTAACGTTTCTTTTTCACCATCTAACCATTCGTTATCGGTGAGTCCCGTGGCTTTAATAAAGGCTTGTTCAACTTCGTCAGGCTCGGTGGCTAATAAACCAAACAAATCACTTTGCCCTAATAGCTCAGCTTTGTTGTGTTGATCAGCTGCACGCATTGCATCTTTTAAACTGGCCAGTAATGTAGCACGTCCAGATTGGGTTTTTTCTGGCCCTAAATTATCTAGTGCACCTGAGTAAATTAATTTTTCAGTGACGCGTTTATTTAAGCGTTTTAAATCAACTCGGGCACAAAAATCAAATAAATCTTTAAATGGGCCACCTTTCGCACGTGCTTCTAGGATTGCATCAACCGGTGCTTCACCCACGCCTTTAATAGCGCCGATGCCGTAAACAATTTCACCTTGTAGGTTTACTGTAAACTTAAACTCACCTGCATTTACGTCTGGCGGCAATAAAGTGAGCTTCATGTTTTCACATTCGTCCACCAAAATAACTATTTTGTCGGTGTTATCCATATCGGCCGACATTACCGCAGCCATAAATTCAGCAGGATGATGCGTTTTCATCCACAGCGTTTGATACGAAACGAGTGCATATGCCGCTGAGTGAGATTTATTAAATCCGTAACCTGCGAATTTTTCTACCAAGTCGAAAATTTTTATCGCGAGCTCGCCGTCAATGCCATTATTTCTTGCGCCATCTTCAAACGTTGAACGCTGCTTTGCCATTTCTTCGGGTTTTTTCTTACCCATTGCACGACGCAGCATGTCGGCGCCACCTAGCGTGTAGCCTGCTAGTACTTGCGCAATTTGCATTACTTGCTCTTGATACAAGATAATACCGTAGGTTGGATCAAGTATTGGTTTTAAGCTTTCGTGCTGATATTGCGCATCTGGGTATGAGATTTCTTCTCGGCCTAATTTTCGGTCGATAAAGTTATCTACCATGCCTGATTGCAGCGGACCTGGTCGGAACAAGGCCACAAGTGCAATCATATCTTCAAAGCAGTCGGGTTTAAGTCGGCGTACTAAGTCTTTCATACCGCGCGATTCTAGCTGAAATACAGCGGTCGTTTCGGCGCGAAGTAGTAGCTCAATACTTTTTTTATCATCCAGTGGAATAGTGTTTATATCGACAGGGTCTTTACCTTGGCGCTCCATGCGCACATTGGTCATATCGACCGCCCACTGCAATATAGTCAGTGTACGTAAACCCAAGAAATCGAACTTAACTAAGCCTGCCGTTTCTACGTCATTTTTATCAAACTGTGTGACCGGAAACTTACCTTCGTCATCGCAATAAAGCGCGGCAAAGTCGGTAATAGTGGTTGGCGATATTACTACGCCACCCGCATGTTTACCGGCGTTACGTGTACACCCTTCAAGGATGCGACACATGTCGATTAAATCTTTTACTTCGTTGTCGCCATCGTAGGCTTCTTGCAAGCGTGGTTCTATATCAAACGCTTTAGCAAGCGTCATCCCAGGATCGCCTGGAATCATTTTTGAAATACGATCAACAAACCCATAAGGATGCCCAAGCACTCGCCCTACATCGCGTATTACCGCTTTTGCAGCCATAGTACCAAAGGTAATAATTTGCGATACGGCGTTTCGACCATACAAAGCCGACACGTGATCAATTACCTCGTCACGTCTATCCATACAGAAATCGACGTCGAAATCGGGCATTGATACACGTTCTGGATTCAAAAATCGCTCAAAAAGCAAGTCGAATTCAAGTGGATCCAAATCGGTAATTTTAAGTGCGTACGCAACTAACGAACCCGCACCTGAACCACGACCAGGTCCAACAGGGATATTGTTATCTTTACTCCACTGAATAAACTCCATTACGATTAAGAAGTAACCGGGGAATCCCATTTGGTTAATTACGCCAAGCTCTATATCAAGTCGCTCGTCGTATTCAACACGTTTTACTTTTCGCTCTTCTTCATCGGGGAATAAAAACTGTAATCGCTCTTCAAGACCGTCTTCTGACACTTTAACTAAAAACTCATCAATCTTAAGTGAGCCAGTTGGGTAATCAGGTAAAAAGTAAGTCCCTAGCTGAACCGTTACATTACAACGTTTAGCTATTTCTACGGTATTTTGTAGCGCTTCTGGAATATCGCTAAACAGCTCAGCCATTTGCTCTGATGTTTTTAGATATTGTTCTTCAGAGAATCGCTTAGGGCGGCGTTTATCATCAAGCGTGTAGCCGTCAAAAATAGCAACGCGAATTTCGTGCGCTTCAAAGTTTTCTGGCTTCAAAAATACTACTTCGTTGGTAGCTACAACAGGTAACTGCTCTTTGGTAGCAAGCTCTACCGCCATGTGTAAGTAGTCTTCTTCAAGCGGTCGGTTAGTGCGAACTAGCTCAAGGTAGTAGTTATCGCTAAAATGCTGCTTGTAAAAACTAACTACCGATTCAATGACACTTGGGTTATTTTTTAATAACGCTTTACCTAAGTCACCGTCTTTAGCGCCAGAGAGAATAATTAAGCCCGTTTTATGTTCC
Source organism: Pseudoalteromonas sp. TAE79 (assembly GCF_000498015.1). Classification (NCBI taxonomy): domain Bacteria; kingdom Pseudomonadati; phylum Pseudomonadota; class Gammaproteobacteria; order Alteromonadales; family Pseudoalteromonadaceae; genus Pseudoalteromonas; species Pseudoalteromonas sp. TAE79. Next base: position 30,314 of record NZ_AUTL01000270.1, on the reverse strand, counting down.
ACCAGCCATTCTCGGTCAATCACTGGCCGATGAAACACATGCCCACGCTGATACGCTTTAGATATTAACAAGGTAATATTTTTATAGCCGTCGTTGTCTTTGGCTAATATGGTTAAGCGGCTTGGCTCGTCAGGAAATTCAGGACTACGAACCCAAAAATCTGCCCCCACAATAGGCTTAATACCGGCGTTATGCGTGGCGCCATAAAAGCGCACTAAGCCACAAAAGTTCATTTGGTCGGTAATCGCAATGGCAGGCATTTGCAGCTCTTGTGCTTTAGCGACTATCGGCTTTGTTTTAGCAAGGCCATCAACCATCGAAAAGTCTGAATGAACTCTTAAATGAACAAAATCAGGAGCAGCCATGCTTAGCCCTCACCATTGGCTTNNNCTTGCGCCAAAACGCGCTGCACAGGTTTAAAGCTTTTACGATGCTCGTCAATTGCACCGTACTGTTCAAGCGCTGCAAAGTGCGCTTTTGTTGGATACCCTTTGTGCCCTGCAAAACCATATTCTGGGTGGCGTTTATCAAGCTCAAGCATTTCGTCATCGCGCGCTACTTTAGCTAAAATAGACGCTGCTGAAATTTCGGCCACTAAGCTATCACCTTTAACAACAGCTTGTGCTGGCATAGTGAGTTTTGGCAATCGATTACCATCTATAAATACAAATTCAGGTTGTGTGCTTAATGCCTCTACTGCGCGGGTCATGGCAAGCATAGTCGCGTGCAGAATATTTAACTCATCAATTTCAGTTGGGTTGCAACGACCATATGCGTAACACAATGCTTTTTCTTTTATTTCAATTGCGAGTGCTTGGCGTTTTTTATCTGTTAATTTTTTAGAATCTGCTAAGCCTGCAATAGGTTTTGAAGGATCTAAAATAACGGCGGNTACGTCGCCAACAAGTGGGCCGCGCCCTACTTCATCTACACCGGCAATTAAGGCTACGTTAGGTCTATCAATTTGCATTTATTAACTCCGCCACAGCATTTGCTGCTTGTTCGCTGGCATTTAATCTAATTTTTTCGTGAATAGCTAAAAAGCGTGCTTTTAGCGCTTTGTTATCAGTATTAAGCATAGGGGTAAGCGCGTTTGTTAAGTTAGTCACATTACACTCACTTTGTAAAAACTCAGGCACTAGCTCTTCGTCGGCTAATAAATTAGGTAGCGAAAAGTACTTAATATTAAACGTAAATAAAGTTTTAAAAATCCAATAGCTCAAAGGCTTTATTTTATAGCCCACAACCATTGGCTTTTTATAAAGCATGCCTTCGAGTGTTGCAGTGCCCGAGGCTAATAAAATAGCATCAGCAGCTTGCATCGCTAATTTAGATTGCCCATCAAGCAGGTTAACATTAAGGTTTGGCGCGGTAGCGTTTAATATATCACTAAACTGCGCTTTGCGTTTTTCGTTAACCAACGGAACCACAATTTTAAGATTGGGGTTTTTAGCTTGCAGCTCTGCAGCTGTTTTAATGTAAGTCTCGCTTAGCAAACCAACTTCAGAGCCTCGACTACCAGGAAGTAACGCCAGTACTTTGTCATCAAGGCTTAAGCCTAACTCTTCACGCGCTTTACTGTCGTCGTGCTCAAGCGCTATATCGTCTGCCAAAGTATGACCCACAAATGTACAAGACACTTGGTGTTTATCGTAAAACTCTTTTTCAAATGGCAGTAACGCAAGCACTAAGTTAGTGGCTGCACTTATTGTATGTATACGCTTTTCGCGCCACGCCCAAACAGACGGACTTACATACTGTACTGTTTTAATGCCCGCATCTTTAAGTGGCTTTTCAACACGTAAGTTAAAATCGGGTGCATCTATACCAATAAATACATCAGGTGGGTTATCTACAAAATGCTGCACGAGTTGTTTACGTATTTTAAGCAAACGCCGCAAACGCCCTAGCACCTCAACAAGCCCCATTACCGAAAGCTCATCCATGTCGTAAAGTGTTTTACAGCCCTGCGCTTGCATTTTAGGTCCTGCTATTCCTTCAAAAATGGCGTCCGGAAAATGTTTTTTAAGGGCTTTAATTAAACCTTCACCTAAAATATCGCCCGACAGTTCACCTGCCACAATACCAATTCGTAGTTGTTTTTTATCTTTATTCATTTGATTTTATTTCACAAGTAAATCAGGCGTTCATGCTTGTTAGTTTACCGTGTTTTACTGTTTGGTTAAACGCTTTAAATAACTGGTTTTTTATCACGTAAGTTAAGGCTTTATGTTGTTTGTTTTTAATACTGATGTAGCATAGGAAATATATATTAAGTTTTACTAATATGTATGTTGACAAAAATTGCACAAAAGTAAATACTATTACAAACTTTCAGTAATTACTGAAAGTTCATTAAACCTTAACTTTGCCAATTAAATGTTGCCCTGTTAATCCGTCACTCTCAAGGAGCCAATAATGATAGATGAAACCTTTGTGGATCTATCGCGATTACAGTTTGCTGTTACCGCTCTCTTTCATTTCTTATTCGTACCGTTAACGATAGGTATGACCTGGATTTTAGTTATTATGGAATCGGTTTATGTTATGACCGGTCGCGAAATTTATCGTGATATGACTAAGTTTTGGGGAAAATTGTTTGGTATTAACTTTGCAATTGGTGTGGCGACAGGCCTTACCATGGAATTTGAGTTTGGTACTAACTGGTCTTATTACTCCCATTACGTAGGTGATGTTTTTGGGGCTCCCCTGGCAATTGAAGGTTTAATGGCATTCTTTTTAGAATCGACCTTTGTAGGTATGTTCTTTTTAGGCTGGGACAGACTCTCTAAACGCCAACATTTAGGTGCAACCTTTTTAATGGCCATTGGTACTAACATGTCGGCGCTGTGGATTTTGATTGCCAACGGTTGGATGCAAAACCCAGTAGGTGCTGAATTTAACTATCAAACCATGCGCATGGAAATGACCAGCTTTGCTGAGCTTGTGTTTAATCCTGTAGCACAAGTTAAGTTTATTCATACCGTATCGGCAGGTTATGTAGCTGCATCTATGTTTGTACTGGGCATAAGTAGTTGGTACATATTAAAAGGTCGTGATTTAGCGTTTGCTAAACGTTCTTTTTCGGTCGCATCGGGCTTTGGTTTAGCATCAATTTTATGTGTAATTTTACTCGGTGACGAATCAGGCTACGAAGTAGGCGAAGTCCAAAAAGTGAAACTTGCCACAATTGAAGCCGAATGGCACACAGAAGAAGCTCCGGCTGCGTTTACCGCATTTGGTTTTCCTGATTCAGAAGAGCAAGTAACACATGCGGCGGTTAAAATACCTTACGCACTTGGGTTAATTGCTACGCGCTCACTAGATGAGCAAGTAACGGGTATTAACGACCTAGAAAAACAACATGAAGTACGTATTCGCAACGGTATGATTGCTTATGAATACCTTACAAAACTCAGAAACGGTGAAGATACGCCAGATAATATTGCCAAATTTAATACTCTAAAAGATGATTTAGGGTATGGCTTGCTACTTAAGCGCTACACACCTGATGTTGTAGATGCTACTGAAGAACAAATTCAAAAAGCTGTTAAAGACTCTTTTCCTAAAGTAGGCCCTATGTTTTGGTCATTTAGGATTATGGTTGCCTGTGGTGTGGCCATGCTAGGTGTATTTATATTGGCATTTTACTACAACGCACACCGCGTTATTGAGCAAAAACGCTGGTTGTTATGGGCTGCCGTATTGAGTATTCCACTACCTTGGATAGCGATTGAGTTTGGCTGGATTGTTGCCGAGTATGGTCGTCAACCTTGGGCTATATCTGAAATACTGCCGACCTTTTTAGCCACGTCGTCACTAACAGTAAACGATATTTTAATTAGCTTAACTGGGTTTATTGTTTTCTATACTGGTTTAGCCATTGTTGAAGGTTGGTTGATGATCCGCTTTGTTAAGCAAGGGCCAAGCTCGCTACATACTGGTAAGTATCATTTTGAATTACAAAACAAAGCGGATAAAACTGAAGGAGAGCAATCATGATTTTTGATTATGAAACATTAAAAATGCTTTGGTGGTTGATCATTGGTGTGCTGCTTATTGGTTTTGCTATTACCGATGGTATGGATATGGGCGTTGCTATGTTGCTTCGCCTCGTTGGTAAAACAGATTCAGAGCGCCGCACAGTAATAAACACAATTGGCCCACATTGGGATGGTAACCAAGTATGGTTTATAACGGCAGGCGGCGCGTTATTTGCGGCGTGGCCTATGGTTTATGCAGCTGCATTTTCGGGCTTTTACTTTGCCATGATGCTAGTACTCTTTGCTTTGTTTTTTAGACCACTTGGATTTGATTACCGCAGTAAAGTAGACTCAAAACGCTGGCGCAATAACTGGGATTGGGGCTTGCTTGCAGGCAGCGCAATTCCAGCATTAGTATTTGGTGTTGCGTTTGGTAATTTATTTTTAGGCGTACCGTTTAATATTGATAACCTTATGCGTGTTAGCTACCAAGGATCATTTTTTGGCTTGCTTAACCCATTTGGATTACTTGCAGGTTTAGTGAGTATTACCATGTTAGTTGCGCATGCGGGTATGTGGTTACAACTTCGTACAGCAAGTGTGGTCGCAGAGCGTTCGGGTCAATATGGTCGCTATTCTCTTATTGTGTTTATCGTGTTATTTGCTGCAGCTGGTTTTTGGGTGGCTAACTTAACGGGTTACCAAGTTGTATCTATGGCTGATACACAAAGTCATGCAGATCCTCTAGCTAAAGTAGTCACTACAGCGCAAGGTGCGTGGCTTAGCAATTACAGTGAACGCCCATGGACTATGACCTTTCCTATTTTAGCGTTTGTAATGGCACTAAGTGCGCTATTGTTTTCTAAATTGAACAAACCAGCACTTGGACTTATTTCAACAAGCTTAATGTTAATTGGCGTGATTATGACGGCCGGTGTTTCACTGTTCCCATTTATTATGCCATCAAGCAATAATCCAAATATTAGCTTAACAATTTGGGATGCGGTATCGAGCCATAAAACGCTCAATGTAATGTTTGTTGCAGTGTGTATTTTTGTTCCACTTATTTTAACTTACACCACCTGGTGTTATGTAAAAATGTGGCGCAGAGTAACGGTTGAAGAAATTGAAAACAACACTCACGGTAGCTACTAAGGAGACTAAACTATGTGGTATTTCGCTTGGATTTTAGGTGTACTTTTGGCCTGTACCTTAGGTGTAATAAATGTAATGTGGTACGAATTTCATCAAAATAAAAACAGCATTGCTGATGATGAACAAGCCATGCACGATTTATTAAATGATGCTAACAACACAAAAGATGACGACTAACCCCCGACCAGATCGCGCGCAGCAGCAATCACTGCGCGCTTTTTTAAAGCGTCAAAGTAAACCCGCTGCAGTGTGGTTAAAGTTAAGCATTGCACTGGGTACTTTTAACGCATTACTGATGATTGCAGGTGCTTATTTACTGGCTCAAGCTATTCATAATGTAATGTTTGAAGGTAATAACTTAGCCCAAGTCACTCATTTATTATGGCCCTTAGCAGGCATTATTTTATTGCGCGCGGTGTTTTTAGCGTTAAGTGAACGCTTAAGTGCATTTGCTGCGCTTAAAATAAAATCGGCTATGCGCCAAACACTTCTAAATAAGCTCAGCTTACTTGGCCCAAGCTATATAGAACAACACGGCCAAGGCGCTACATTAAACACCCTGCATAATGGCGTTGAAGCACTTCACGACTATTATGCTAAATACTTGCCAGGTGTTGCTTACAGCGCGCTTATTCCGCTGGCAATATTGGTAGTTATTTTTCCGACAGATTATAAAGCAGGGCTGATATTTTTATTAACCGCCCCACTTATTCCTTTTTTCATGATTTTAGTAGGCTCTAAAGCCGAAGCTTTAAACCAAAAACGCTGGAAGCAACTTGCTGTACTGGGCAATTACTTTTTTGACCGCGTGCAAGGTTTAACTCAACTAAAACTATTTAATGCAACACGTACCGAACTTAAGCAAATAGCTAAAATTTCAGACGACTTTAGACACGCGACACTCGATGTTTTAAAAATCGCGTTTTTATCATCATTTGCACTTGAGTTTTTAGCTACCATTAGCGTAGCACTCGTTGCCGTAATTATTGGTTTTAGACTATTTTTTGGCACTCTTGATTTTGCCACTGGCTTTGTGGTGCTACTTTTAGCGCCTGAATTTTATTTACCACTGCGCCAGCTAGGTAGCCANGCGGCCGATATGGTTGCGATTTTAAATGCACCACTGCCAAGTGACGTAAATGCGCCAGTAACTACAAGCGCACCTGAAAACAATTTAACTTTAAATACAATTGATTCAATAAGTATTACCGACCTTAATTTTATATACCCAGGTAGTAACGAAGGGATTAAAAATATAAATTTAACATTGCCAAATAAAGGCTTAATTGCAGTTGTGGGCAGTAGTGGATCAGGTAAAAGTACGTTGTTTGATTGCCTATTAGGGTTTCATCCTAAGGTGATAAACCACCTATCTATTAATGATCAGAGTTTAAGTACAACCGATATTACTTACCTGCAAAATAACATTGCATGGATACCACAAAAAGCGACGCTGTTTTACGACACCATTGCTGCCAACATTAAATTGGCCAAACCAACTGCCACACAGCAAGAGCTTGAACATGCAGCAAAGCAAGCTGGTGTGCTTGAATTTATAAATACCCTACCCGATGGTTTTAACACGCTGATAGGTGAACAAGGGGAAGGGCTTTCTGGCGGACAAAAGCAACGTATCGCACTGGCTCGCGCATTTATAAAGCAAGCACCAGTCTTAGTGCTTGATGAGCCTACAGCGCACCTTGATAGCCAAACAGAGCAGCTTATTCAAGATGCTATTAATGAATACGCTAAAAACAACTTAGTATTAGTCATTGCTCATCGATTAAATACCGTTAAACACGCTAGTAATATAGTTGTTATGCACGATGGAAAAATAGCTGAGCAAGGTCACTTTGATAAACTTGCAGCGCAAAATGGTGTATTTGCTAACTTATTAAAAACAGCTAAACAAGGGGTGGCGCATGCATAACTTTATTCGCTTATTAAAGCTTTGCGCTCCTCATTACAAAGCAATGCTACTAGGCACATTTTTAGCGACGATTACTGTATTAGCTAATGTGGGTTTATTGGCTATATCTGGCTGGTTTTTAGCATCAATGGCGGCTGCAGGTATTGCGGGCGTGCAAATGAACTACTTTACTCCAGCAGGTACGATTCGGTTTTTAGCAATCGTACGAACTGCATCGCGCTATGGCGAACGCCTAGTTACTCATAACGCCACGTTTTTATTACTAAGTGAAATACGTACCAATGTATTTGCAACGTTAAGTAAGCTTAACAACGTTGATTTAGCAATGAGCCGCAGCGCCGATTTAGTTAACCGATTACAAAACGATGTAGACGCACTCGACAAGTTTTATTTAAACGTTTTACTGCCTATGCTGGTCGCTCTTTTGAGTGTGCCAATCATCATGTTGTTTATGTCGGCCTATAATGGCAACGTCGCCCTTATTTGCTTTACTGGTATTATACTTATTGGTGTGGTTATACCTGCCCTACTCAGCGCAAAGCTCACTAAAAACAGCCATAAAGAAACACAACTTAGTGCACAACTTCGCTCTGAGCTTTCAGATACACTCACAGGACTTAGAGAGCTTAGTATTTATCAAGCCCGTTCGCAGCAGCTTGATAAGTGCGATGAATTAAGCGAGCAGTATAATCAGCAATTATTTATTCGCCACAAAGCACTGGCAAACTCAGATGGGATGAGCTTGTTGGTTGTTCAATTAGCCATGCTTGCTAGCATAGCAACCATTGTCCCGCTGGTTTACGCCAACAGTATGGTAAATGTAGAACTTGCTATGTTAAGCCTATTTGTATTGGCAAGTTTTGAAAGCGTATTGCTACTACCTAACGCGTTTATAGAGCTTCCTAGTGTACTAAAAGCAGCAGAGCGATTATTTTCGCTTGAAGATAAAGCAGCTAACTCACAAGTTAAAGATACACATGTAGACGTTGATGAAAAATTTAGTGCGCAAAATAATACATTGGCACTTAACAATATCAGCTATCAATATGGTGAACAAATAGCACTAACTGATGTTAGCTTTGAGTTGATACCCCAGCAAAAAGTAGCGATTGTCGGTAGAAGCGGCAGCGGTAAAACCACGCTTGTAAATTTACTTACTGGTTTATGGCCTTTGCAACAAGGGAGCATCACTCTAAATAATCAAAATAGTGTTGTTAATTTACATTCATTAAATAGCGATATACGCGCAAACGTTATAAATATACTCGCTCAGCAGCATCATATTTTTGATGGCACACTGAGTGAAAATTTGCGTTATGCCGCACCGAGTGCCACTAAAGAGCAATTGATTGAAGCGCTAACGTTAGCGCAATTAAGCCCATGGTTTAATGAACTAAAAGAAGGCTTAAAAACACGATTAGGCACTGGCGGACGTAACGTATCGCAAGGCCAATCTAGGCGTATAGCCATCGCGCAAGCATTACTTAAAAACCCTGCTATTTTAGTCCTTGATGAACCAACAGAAGGTCTCGATAATCAATCTAAGCAAGGGGTAATGCAAGCAATCATGCATGTTATGAATAACACGAGTGTACTCACAATTACGCACGATCCGGCTCTTCTTACTCAAATGGATAATGTTGTATGGCTAGAAGACGGTAAATTAGTGGCACAAGGCTCTCACAAAGAGCTCAGTAGCGCTTATCCAGATTATGTAGCACTAACTACCCGGTTTTAATACCTCTACAGACACGTCTATAACGCCGACTTTAGGGTCGGCTATCTTTTTAAACATACTTTTTGATAAATCAATAATACGACCTCGCACATACGGGCCTCTGTCATTTATTCTTACTGTGACTGATTTATTATTAGCTAGGTTGGTAACAATTACTTTAGTACCAAAATCGAATTCTAAATGGGCAGCCGTTGCAGCTTGTTGGCTAAAGCGCTCTCCGTTGGCAGTTGTTCTCCCGTGGTATTTATCAGCATAAAAAGATGCTTTACCAACTTGTGTGATTTCCCCAGTAGATGATTTAACAATAGGCTGGCTACTACAAGCGGCTAAAGCTGAAGTAATAAAAAGAGTGACAACTAACTTAGGTAAACGCATAGGATGACTTTTATTATACAAATTAGATGCATACTAACTTGAGTTCGCTGAGTATTAACTGAATTGGGTCTAAACCATGGGCAATAAAAAACCACCTTCGATTTATCATCTAGGGTGGTTTTTTAATGCTTAAAGCAAAGCCTGTAATTACCTTACGATGCCGCGCTCTGAGTTTTTAACAAAGTCGACCATCAATTTCACAGCAGGATACTTTGCGGCATCCTCACTAAGCGACTCAATAGCTTCTTCAGCACCTAAGCTTTTACGATAAAATGCTTTGTATGCTCGGCGTACAGCCATAATTTCATCACTTTCGAAACCACGACGCTTCATGCCTTCTTTATTGATAGCTGCAGGACCTGCAGGCATACCAATGGTAGTAACAAATGGTGGTACATCTTTGTTAACACCTGAATACATACCAATAAAGGCATGTGCACCAATTTTACAAAACTGATGAACACCCGAATTACCACCAAGGATAACCCAGTCACCAACATGTACATGGCCGGCTACACTTGCGTTGTTAGCAAAAATTACGTTATCGCCAATTACCGCGTCATGTGCAACGTGGGTATAAGCCATAAACAAATTATTACTACCAATTTTAGTAACGCCTTGGTCTTGAATCGTTCCGCGGTGAATTGTGGCACATTCACGGATAACGTTGTTATCACCCATGATCAATGTAGTTGGCTCGTTATTGTATTTTTTGTCTTGGCAAGCTTCGCCTACAGACGCAAATTGAAAAATATGATTGCCAGAGCCAATAGTTGACGGCCCTTTAACAACAACGTGAGACTCAATAATACAGTTATCACCGATAACAACATCATTGCCAATATAACTATACGGACCAACTGAGACATTGTTGCCTAGTTTAGCGCCAGGTTCGATTATTGCTGTAGAATGGATCACTATTAAAACTCTCTTCTCGCACACATAATTTCGGCACTACATACTATTTTGCCGTCGACTCTAGCTTCTGCAGCAAACTTCCAAATGTTGCGACGTTCTTTTAAAAACTCAACATGAAGATGCATTGTATCGCCAGGAATTACAGGTTGTTTAAAACGTGCATTATCAACAGCTGCAAACAAATATAATTCGTTTTCGCTACGATTTTCTACTGTTTTAAAACCTAATAAACCCGTTGCTTGCGCCATTGATTCTAATATTAGCACACCAGGAAAAATTGGCTGATTTGGAAAGTGCCCAGTAAAAATTGGTTCATTTATAGAAACATTTTTAATAGCATGTAAAGACTTGCCAGGTGTAAAATCAATAACACGATCAATTAATAGCATCGGGTAACGGTGCGGTAATAAATTTAAAATTTCTTGAATATCAAGGCTATTTAATTCGTTTGCCAAAATAGCATCCTTATTAGTGTTCAACGTTATGACTTAGCCAATGCTTCAAGCGCTTTAAGACGAGATTTCATGTCTGAAAGGTTACGCAAGTGAGCAATAGTTTTACGCCATTCTTTGTTTGTTGTATGGGGCATACCAGATGAGTAAATACCTGGTTCGGTGATTGATTTTGTCACCATACTCATGCCGGTAATTATAACACCATCACATACAGACATGTGACCATTAATTGCAACCATGCCACCAATTTGACAGTTCTTGCCAATGGTAACGCTTCCTGCAAGAACAGTGCAGCCCGCAATTGCGGTGCCTGAATTAACTTCAACGTTGTGCGCTATTTGACACTGATTATCGATAATAACATTGCTATGAATGATGGTATTGTCCAGTGCACCACGATCAATTGTCGTACTAGCACCGATTTCAACTTTGTTGCCTATAATCACTGAACCAAGCTGAGGTATCTTAACCCACTGCCCGCGCTCATTTGCATAGCCAAACCCATCACTACCTACAACACTATTTGCTTGAAACAAACAATCTGAACCAATTTCAACATCGTGATAAATAGTCACACTAGGCCAAAGCTTAGTGCCAGAACCTATTTTAACACATTCGCCGATAAAACTGTTCGGACCAATTTGCGCGTTGTCACCAATCACTGCATTAGCTTCAATGACTGCGTTAGCACCAATAGCGGCGCTGTCACTAACAATCGCTGTTGGATGCACCGTAGCGCTTGGATGAATACCTGTAAATGCTGATCGTGGCGTCGTATCCATAAATTGCGCTAATTTTGCGTAACTTACATACGGATTAGCAACAATAACTTTGCTACCACTAAAGTACTCTGCATCGGCTTGGCTTACTATTACAGCGCTAGCTTGAGTGGTCTCAAGTTGCGAGCGATATTTTGAGTTCGCTAAAAATGCAATATGCCCAGAATGGGCATTTGCAAGTGTCGCTATTTTTTTTATTTCTAAAGCGCCATCACCCTGAAGTTCGGCGCCTAGAAGTTCCGCTATTTGCGAAAGCGTATAATTTTGCATAGAGTGATTATTTCTTACTAACTGCGGCTACAACTTTAGACGAAAGATCAGTTACTTCTTTAGGGTTAAAGTAAATTGTTGTGTCTTTTACTTTAACTTCGTCAAAGTCGCCGTCTTTAGCAATTTCTTCAATTGTTTTGATGATCACACCTTGAACTTTAGCAAGCTCTTGGTTTTGGCGCGCTTTGATTTCTTGCTCTAAAGGACGGCCTTGTTCAGCAAGATTTTTTTGCATGCCCTGAATTTTTTCACGTAATGTATCTTTTTGAGCTTGGCTCATAGTGGTACTTTCACGTTTAAATTTTTCAGCTTCAAAACGAATATCGCCTTGTAGCTTTTCAAGCTCTTGACGGCGCTCAGCAAACTCAGTTTGTAAAGACTGTTCAATTTTAGCCATTTGAGGTATTTGCTTGTAGATTTCTTGCATATCAACAATACCTACTTTATGTGCAAGTGCACTCGCAGAAGTACCCATCAATAACGTTGCTAGAACAGCTACTGCCGTTGATTTAAATAATTTAGTCATAAAAAACTCCTTTAAAAAGTGTTACTAATGTTAAAGCTGATGGTTTTCGTATCGTCATCTTCTTCTTTTTGCAATGGATACGCAAAACTGATCAGCATTGGACCCATTGGAGAGATCCACTGTAATGAAAGACCGGTTGACACCCTAAAGCGCATAGGGTCTGAATAGTCATCTAATTTAGCACGCTCATCAGGTGCTAAGTTTTGGAAACGGTCTACATTAAACTCTGTATCCCATACATTTGCTGCATCAACAAAGAAGCTCGTACGTACAGAGCTGGTATTTTCTTCATCTAAGAATGGCGTAGGAACAATTAGCTCCATACCTGCCACTGCTTTAGCATTACCACCAATACGGCCTTGCGGCACTAGAATATCAAATTCTGATGCGCCACCAATGCTACCGGTTGTAGTACCGTCTGCACCTGGCGTACCTGGAATAGACTGCGGTATACGCGATACAGCACGTGGTAATATTGTATTACGGTCAAAGCCACGAAGTTCCATTTCCGTTATACGGAAGTATTCTTGGAATGGAAGTGTTTGCTCATACCCGTTTGTAGAACCATAACCATTACCATAACCAAGTGCTGCACGGGTTGAGAATACCCAACGGTGGTCATTTGATATAGGCCAGTAAAAACGCGAATCGTAATTCAGTTTAAAGTACTGAAGATCTGAGTTAGGCGTTGTTGCTGTTAAATTTAGAGTTTGACGCGAACCCGCTGTTGGGAATAAACCACGGTTAACAGTAATACGCGACCAACCAACACTCAGCTCGTACTTAGTAAAGTCAAAGCCTGCATCTGGGTTGTCTGGATCTAAGAATGTTTCACGAAGTACACGCGTTTGCTCGTACTCTGCAATATCCGAAAGCTCTTCTTTTATCCAACGAGCGCCAAAGTTAACACGATTTACAGCATCAATTGGAAAACCAATATTTGTGCCTAAACCATAACTTTTTGATTTGTACTCAACAAGGCTAAATTTACTTGCATCGTAGTTTCTGTAAAAGATGCTACTGCCTTGCGATACACCATCTGGCGTAAAGTATGGGTCTGTGTACGATAAGCTTAAGCTTTCAGAACCTGTAGAGGTATTAAGGTTTAAACCAATTTGGTTACCTGTGCCTAAAAAGTTAGATTCTGTTACACCAATATTAAACTGCAGACCTAAGTAAGAACCATAAGCAAGACCAGCATTAAAGCTACCTGCAGATTGCTCTTTTACAGTAAAGTCTACATCTACTTGGTCATCCACACCGGGTACAGGCACTACGTTAAAATCAACAGTTTCCATGTAAGGCAAACGTTGAATTTGTAGTTTTGAACGCTCAAGGTTTTGATTAGATAACCAGGCACCTTCAAGTTGTGTCATTTCACGGCGAAGTACTTCATCAGCTGTATTTTGGTTACCACCAACAATAATACGACGAACATATACACGCTTACCTGGATTAACCGATAGTGTTAGTTGTACTTCTTGCTTTTCGTCGTCAATTTCTGGAATTGTACGAACTTCAGCATTAGCGTAACCAAAACGTGCTAAGTAGCTTTTAATAAATTCTTCTGACGAAGTAACTACAGAACCGTTATAAAGCTCACCCGCTCTAAGTGGGATAACACTTTTAATTAAGTCTTCACGGCCAAGCAAGTCACCAATAAAGTCAAAGCCTTTAACGGTATATTTTACGCCTTCAGTTAAGTTAGCTGTAACGTAAACTGATTCACGTTCAGGGCTCACTGATACTTGCGTTGAATCGATATTAAAACGTAGGTAACCACGGTCTAAATAATAACTACGAATTTTTTCTAAATCGCCTTCAATGGTTTGCTTTTGGTAGCGATCGCTACCCATAAACTGCCACCAAGGTAAATCTTGCTGCGATTCAGCAAGTTTAAGAAGCTCTTCATTAGAAAAAAGTTCATTACCCACTAAGTTAATTTGTCGGATAGAAGCTGCATCACCTTCATCAAACTCTAATTTAAGTTTAACGCGGTTACGAGGCAACTTAGTAATACTGATATCTACTTTAGCGTTGTATTTACCAATACTGTGGAAAAACTCAACTAAGCCCTTTTCGATACTATCGATAACGGTTTTATCAAGTGGTTCACCTTGTCGAATATCTTGCTGATCAAGAGACTCATTAAGCTGCTCGTCTTTAATGTCTTTATTGCCTTCAAACTCAATGAAGCTGATGGTAGGACGTTCCGTTACTTTAAAAATAACGTTGTTGCCATCACGAAGGGCTTTTATGTTATCAAAGTGCCCAGAACGATAAAGTGACTTTATTGTTTTTGAAATCGTATAGTCATCAACATTATCGCCTACGTTAATAGGAATATGTGTTAGCGCTGCACCAAGTGCTACACGCTGCAAACCTTCAACTTTCAGGTCTTCAACAATAAAGGAGTTTTGGCCTAGGGCTGCAAAACTTGCACCCAATAAACTTGTTACTGCCAAATGTTTTTTTATAGCCATTTTATTATCTTTATCCTTTACAACTGTATTACCGCATAACACCCTACTAAAGTGGTGCTTTACAATCGTGTTCTAATTAGTAATTTGCCACGCTGTAAAACTACAAACGCGATACATCATTGAACAAAGCGAAACATGTTAGAAAAATGAGCAACAAGGCGCCCACTTTAAAACCAAACTCTTGTGTCTTTTCAGAGACCGGCTTTTTACGAAAAAGTTCAATTATGTAATACATTAAGTGTCCACCATCAAGCACTGGTAAGGGTAATAAATTAAATACACCCAAGTTAACGCTTATTAAGGCTAAAAAGCTTAAAAAGGCCACTAACCCATAGCTTACGCTAGTTCCAGCGCCTACTGCAATGCCCACAGGGCCACTTAAATTCTTAACCGAAACCTGGCCTGTAATTAAATTACCAATCATGTCAAAACTGAGTGTAATTAAGCGCCACGTTTCTTTTGTGCCTCGCACGATACTATCGAGCGGGCCGTAATGTCTAGTCTCTACATAACCATCAGGCCATTGCTGTACAACAGGAGCAACGCCTAAAAAGCCTTGCTCAATACCGTTATTATCAATGCGCCCTTTAGGGGTTACTGTAATGGCTTTTATAGTATCTTGTCTTTTTACACTAAATTGTAAAGATTTGTTAGCTGATTGCGTAATAAGATTAACTAATTGCTGCCAATTGCTTATTGTTTCACCGTTTACAGCCAAAATTTTGTCATTAACTTGTAAATTAGCGTGTTCTGCAGCTGAGTCTTTAGTTACGGCGGCAATTGTTAAAGTGGCTTGAGGTCTAAACGGTACAATACCTAACGAGCTTAGTGGTGGCACGTCTTGCTGTTCTAGTTTCCACCCCTCTAAATTAAGCGTTTTAACACGTGGTTGAAGGTTTTTATCGCGCACTATCACTTCAACGCTTTCTTCACCTAAATTAGACATAAGTGCAAACGTGGCATCTTGCCATGTCGTTATATCATCATCACCAATTTTTATAATATGTTGAGAAGGCATAATGCCCGCTTGCTCTGCCCGGCTACCCTCGGTAATGCTACCTACCACAGGCTTTACCGACTGCACACCCACCATATACATTACAGCAAGAGCAAAAATGGCAAACAAAAAGTTGGCCATTGGACCCGCTGCAACTATGGCAATACGTGCTTGTACAGATTTAGCGTTAAACGACAAGTGACGTTGGTTTGCCGGCACGTCATCAACACGCTCATCAAGCATTTTTACATAACCGCCTAATGGAATAGCCGCAATCACATATTCGGTATTATATTTATCGTGCCATTTTAACAATGGCTTACCAAAGCCAATTGAAAAACGCAGCACTTTAACGCCCATTTTTCGTGCAACCCAAAAATGGCCATATTCATGTATGGCCACTAAAATACCAAGCGCTAAAATAAATGAGCCAAGATTCCAAAAAAAATCAAACATATTAATGCGCCACTTTTGTTATAAATTCTGAAGCGCTAATACGCGCTAATTTATCGCACTCTAAAATTTCATCTAAGCTTTGTACATTGGTATACGTTGCAGCTTCAAGCGTTTGTGCATTTATTTTGTATATATCAGTAAAACCAATTTTACCGTTTAAGAATGCACTTACTGCTATCTCATTTGCAGCATTAACCGTTGTAGTCGCGCCCTGCCCTGCACTACACGCATCAATCGCTAATTGTAAATTTGGATAGCGAGAAAAGTCAGGCTTGGTGAATGAGAAATCACATATATCAGAGAAGTTTAACGGTTTAACGCCTGCATTAATTCGCTCCGGGTATGCAAGTGCATGGGCAATTGGCGTGCGCATATCAGGGTTACCCATTTGCGCTAAAATAGAACCATCGTGATACTGCACCATTGAGTGAATAATACTTTGTGGATGAATCACTACGTCTATATCACTGGTGTCGCAATTGAATAACCACTTAGCTTCAATAAACTCTAAGCCTTTATTCATCATAGTGGCCGAGTCTACTGATATTTTTTTACCCATCGACCAGTTAGGATGCGCCACGGCTTCACTTACAGTTACATCTTTTAGTGTGTTTATATCGCGCGTTAAAAACGGGCCACCAGAACCGGTTAGCAAAATTTTACTTACGCCATGTTGCTGTAAATTTTGATCGCCTTTGGCATTTTGTAACGAAGAAGGTAGACATTGAAAAATAGCATTATGTTCGCTATCAATTGGCAGCAAGGTCGCTTTATGTTGTTTAACTTTATCAATAAACAACTGACCTGACATAACTAACGATTCTTTATTAGCAAGGAGTACTTTTTTACCTGCTTCTACTGCACTTAATGTTGGCAGTAAACCAGCTGCACCTACAATTGCCGACATCACGACATCAACATCTGGGTGAGCACATAAGTCGCACATTGCTTGCTCGCCGTGCATAACAAGCGTTTGGCATGGTGTATTAGCTAAATAAGCAGATAGCTGCTCAGCGGCTTNTAGCCATAATCGCATAAAGTGGTTCGTGTTCAATACACAGCTCAGCCATTTTCTTTGCGTTTTGCCCTGCAGCTAAAACAAAAACATCAAACAAATCTTTATTGCGCGATACAACATCTAGTGTATTTAAACCAATTGAACCTGTTGCGCCTAAAATAACCAGCAATTGCTTTTGGCTCATAAACTAAGAGTCCACGCATAGCACATTACAAACATTGGAGCTGCAGCCGTTAAGCTGTCAATGCGATCTAGAATACCGCCGTGCCCTGGTAAACAACGGCCGCTATCTTTTAAACCGGCTTCACGTTTAAACATGCTTTCAAGTAAATCACCTACCGCAGAGAACAATGCAATAAATGCAGTCATTATCGCGTAGATAGGCCAAACACCTAAGTCAACATCGGTAAAGTGACAAAATGCTAAAACAAAAATGATAGAAGCGACTACACCGCCTGCTAACCCTTCAATTGTTTTATTAGGGCTCACTTTTGGCATAAGTTTATGCTTACCAAAGCTCTTACCTGAAAAATAAGCACCAACGTCTGCACTCCACACTATACCCAATACGACTAAAATAAGTACAGAGCCAAAATGTGTTGATTCAGCATATTGCGCACTGCGCAGCGTATTTAGTGCAAGCCATAACGGCACAAGTGTGAGTAGCCCTGCAATGCCGCGCATTACTAAACCTTCATTCCACGCTTTAGCCATTTCTGGATAGCGCCAAATTAAATAACTAGCAACAATCCACCAAGCAAACGAAAGCGTAAATACGTAATTTGCATCACCTACTAGCTTGCCATTTTCCCATAGTGATTCAATAGGCCAATGTAAATTAAGCAGGCCAAGTAAGGCTGCAATCAATACAACAAAAGCACCACGTTTGAGCTTATCGCATAAACCCATAAACGCAGACCATTCCCATGCGCCTAATAATACTATTGCACCGGCAAAGTAACTAAATAACGTAAGCGGTGTATAAAAAACCAAAGCTAATGCCGATGGTGCAAGCACAAGTGAGGTTAAAATTCGTTGTTTTAACAAAATGTGACCCTTATTCTATTTAGGTTTGAGCGAGTAATTGTTTTATTTGTTCGCCCGTACAACCAAAACGTCGCTCTCTGGCAACGTAACACGCTATAGCCTCAGCAAATGCTGCTTCATTAAAATCAGGCCAAAGTGTCTCGGTAAAGTAAAGTTCTGCATAAGCAACTTGCCATAGTAAAAAATTACTAATACGAACATCGCCACCAGTGCGAATAAGTAAATCAGGTTCAGCCTGATCTGCCATGCTCATATGCTGTGCTAAGCGCTCTTCTGTAATATCTTCTGCGTTGAGTGTGCCTTGCGCAACTTGCAAAGCAAGTTGTTTAGCCGCGTTAGCCATATCCCAACGACCACCGTAATTAGCTGCAACATTTAAGCGCAATCCGGTATTATTTTCAGTCAGCTTATGCGCAGCGTCTACCTTGCTACGTAATCCTTCAGAAAATCGTGATAAATCTCCAATAATGGTCAGTTTTACATTGTTTTTATGAAGCTTTTTAACTTCCTTTGTTAAAACAAATAAGAAAAGCTCCATTAAAGTGTTTACTTCGTCTTCAGGGCGGCGCCAGTTTTCACTACTAAAAGCAAATAAGGTTAACGATTGTATCCCTAATTTAGTACAAAACTGAACAGATTGACGAACTGCGTCTACGCCTTTTTTATGCCCATACACACGAGGTCTATTTCTAGCTTGTGCCCAACGTCCGTTCCCATCCATGATGATAGCAACATGTTTAGGTAAACATTGCTGTGAAATTGTGTCAGCATCTAGAACCATAAATATCGAGTATTCCATAAAAAAACGCCGCCTAGTATACCCTAGACGGCGTTTCAAAACTAATAATTTTAATAGGTCCTGTCGACCTTTCAGGATTGTAATTTATTCAATCTAGGCAGAACCCTTTGGGCAGCGCGTTTTTAGATTTTATGCATTGCTATCGCCTAATAATGGGGAATAACCTCACTACGTAGGCTCTGCCTTGCCTTAAAACCAAACACACTACTGCAAACTCTACCTTAAAAGATAAACAGGCCCTACTTAGATTTCCATTAACTCTGCTTCTTTAGCAGCTAATAGCGTATCCATTTCTTTGATAAACTTATCTGTAAGTTTTTGAATCGCATCATCTGATTGACGCGCTTCATCTTCAGATATTTCTTTATCTTTTAATAAACCTTTTACATCGCCATTAGCATCACGACGAATGTTACGAATAGCAACACGACCGCCTTCAACTTCGCCACGTACAATTTTGATTAGGTCTTTACGACGTTCTTCTGTAAGTGGAGGAAGTGGTACACGAATAACAGTACCTGCCGACATAGGGTTTAAACCTAAGTCAGACGCCATAATTGCTTTTTCAACAGCTTGCGCTAAAGACTTATCAAATACACCAATAGCAAGTGTACGAGAATCTTCAATTGTTACGTTAGCAACTTGGTTTAAAGGCGTTGGTGCACCGTAGTACGACACCATAATGCCATCTAGGATTGCAGGATGTGCACGGCCAGTACGAATTTTAGATAATTGGCTACCTAGTGCAGTTACACTTTTTTGCATGCGCGCTTGCGCGTCTTTTTGAATATCGTTAATCACGGTTTAATCCTAATTATTTGATTATTTCATCTGAGGCTTGTGAAGAAATAAGTGTTCCTTCTTCTTCACCCATAATTACGCGTTTTAGCGCGCCTGATTTATTCATATTAAATACGCTCAATGGCATATTGTGATCGCGGGCTAGAGTAAATGCCGCTAAATCCATAACTTTTAATTCTTTTTCAATGATTTCATTGTAGCTTAAGTGGCTGTAAAGCGTCGCTTCTGGGTTTTTAACAGGATCATCACTGTACACGCCATCCACTTTAGTCGCTTTAATTACTGTATCCGCTTCAATTTCGATACCGCGTAAACACGCTGCAGAATCGGTAGTAAAAAATGGGTTACCGGTGCCCGCTGCAAAAATAACAACGCGGCCAGTTTTCAATAAACTAATTGCTTCAGCCCAGTTATAAGCGTCACATACACCATTTAGCGGAATAGCCGACATTAAACGACAGTTTACAAATGCACGGTGTAGCGCATCACGCATTGCAAGGCCATTCATAACCGTTGCAAGCATACCCATGTGGTCGCCTACTACGCGGTTCATACCGGCTTCTGCAAGTGAACCACCGCGTAAAAAGTTACCTCCACCAATAACTAAACCCACTTCTACGTCAAGCTCTACTAGCTCTTTAATTTCTTGTGCCATACGGTCTAAAACTTTAGGGTCGATGCCGAAGCCTTCGTCTCCCATTAAAGCTTCACCACTTAATTTGAGAAGAACACGTCTAAAAATAGGTTTGCGATTGATAGTCATAGTATAGGGGCCAACTTTTATTGAATTATGGATAAAAAATAACCGCGCTTATGTTAAACATAAAAGCGCGGTTATTTTAAAGAATTTCTAGCTGTGAAGCAAAACCAAATAGTACTTTAATTGCATCTAATTTCCTTTTGCATCACAAATAGTTAATCTTACTGACCTTTAGCAGCTGCAATTTGAGCAGCAACTTCAGCAGCAAAATCTTCTTCTTTCTTCTCGATACCTTCACCAACTTCTACACGTACAAAGCCAGTAACTGTTGCGTTTTTCTCTTTAAGAATATCGCCAACAGATTTTTTAGGTTCCATGATGAAAGCTTGACCAGTAAGAGAAACCTCACCAGTGAATTTTTTCATGCGACCAACAACCATCTTCTCAGCGATTTCAGCAGGCTTGCCTTCATTCATAGCGATTTCGATTTGTACTTGCTTTTCTTTTTCTACAACGTCAGCTGGTACGTCAGAAGGAGTTAAGTACTCTGGACGTGAAGCAGCAACGTGCATTGCAACGTGCTTAAGTGTTTCTTCATCAGCAACACCTGCAACAACAACACCGATACGGTCGCCATGACGGTACTCAACTAGGTTTTCACCAGCGATGTACTGCAGACGACGTACGTTGATGTTTTCGCCAATTTTAGTTACTAGCTCAACACGGTCTTCTTCAAACTTAGCTTGTAAGTCTTCAATAGTAAGAGTGTCAGCAATTGCAGCTTCAGCAACTTTATCAGCAAATGCTAAAAAGCTTACGTCTTTTGCAACGAAGTCTGTTTGACAGTTAACTTCTACTAGTACTGCAACACCAGCGTTTTGCTTGATGATGATAGTACCTTCAGCAGCAATGTTACCTGCTTTTTTAGCAGCTTTAGCAGCGCCACTTTTACGCATGTTTTCAATCGCTAACTCGATGTCGCCATCAGTCTCAGTTAACGCTTTTTTACAATCCATCATGCCAGCGCCTGTGCGCTCGCGTAATTCTTTAACTAGGGCAGTAGTTACAGCCATTAGTAAATCCTCAAATCTGAAATCTGGTTTAGATAAGCGGGTTACCCGCTCTACAAGAATAACAAGTCTTCACCTTAAAAAGATGAAGACTTGATGATAGCTAATTACTCAGCTTCAACGAAATCGTCTTTCTCAGCTTGAGCAACGATGTTATTCTCGCGACCTTCAGTGATAGCAGCTGCAACAGCGCTAGTGTAAAGGCTTACAGCACGGATAGCATCATCGTTACCAGGAACGATGTAATCAACGCCGTCTGGGTTAGAGTTAGTATCAACGATTGCAACAACAGGGATACCTAGGTTGTTTGCTTCACGGATAGCAATGTGCTCGTGGTCAGCATCGATAACGAAAAGCGCGTCTGGAAGACCGCCCATGTTTTTGATACCACCAAGGCTCTTTTCAAGCTTTTCCATTTCGCGGTTAAGCATTAACGTTTCTTTCTTAGTTAATTTCTCGAAAGTACCGTCTTGGCTTTGTACTTCAAGGTCTTTAAGACGCTTGATTGATTGACGTACAGTTTTCCAGTTAGTCAACATACCACCTAACCAACGGTGATTTACGAAGAACTGATCGCTTTCTAAAGCAGCTGCTTTAACTGCGTCGCTTGCTGCGCGCTTAGTACCAACGAAAAGAACTTTACCTTTGTTAGCTGCAGCACTTGATAAAAACTTAAGTGCGTCGTTGAACATTGGTACAGTTTGCTCAAGGTTGATGATATGTACACGGTTACGTGTGCCGAAGATGAAAGGCTTCATCTTAGGGTTCCAGTAACGTGCTTGGTGACCAAAGTGAACACCAGCTTGAAGCATATCGCGCATTGAAACGTTTGCCATTTTATAGATCCTCTATAGTTGTTTAGGGTTAGGCCTCCACATATCCCATAGCACCAACACCGAAGTAATTAAACTTCAAATGCACCCAAGTGTATGTGACGATACGTGTGTGTGTTAAAATAAAATTGTGTTTGCCTTAAATACAAAAAATCATTTAAGAATTTATTTGTAAAAAGACGGCGCGCTTTATACCATATTAAAATTAAATACTCAACGTCGCGTGCAAAATTTGTTCGGCGATAAATGTTAGAAACTCAACTTTGGAGCCTCAATGAGCGCTATTATCAAGACCCCTGAAGAAATAGAGAAAATGCGCGTAGCTGGGCGCTTAGCGGCCGATGTACTTGAAATGATCGGCCCTCATGTAGTGCCGGGTGTTACCACCGATGAGCTAAATACACTTTGTCATGATTATATTGTTAATGTGCAACAAGCAATCCCTGCTCCGTTAAATTATCATGGCTTTCCAAAATCAGTTTGTACGTCAGTTAATCATGTTATTTGTCACGGAATTCCAAATGACAAAGCATTAAAAGAAGGCGACAGCGTAAATATTGACGTAACTGTCATTAAAGATGGCTACCACGGCGATACTTCTAAAATGTTCCACGTTGGTACACCAAACATCCAAGCTAAGCGTCTTGCAGAAGTAACACAAGAAAGCTTATACCTTGCTATTAAAATGGTAAAACCAGGTGTGCGCTTAGGTGATATTGGCTCTGCTATTCAAAAATATGCAGAAAGTTTTAATTACTCTATTGTTCGTGAATATTGCGGCCACGGTATTGGCGCAGGATTTCATGAAGAACCACAAGTAATGCACTACGGTAAAGCGGGTACTGGCGAAACTTTAAAAGCGGGCATGTGCTTAACAATTGAACCAATGGTTAATGCGGGTAAACGCCAATGTAAGCTACTTAAAGATGATTGGACTGTAGTAACTCGCGACCGCAGCTTGTCTGCACAGTGGGAACATACTTTATTAGTGACTGAAAATGGTGTTGAAATTTTAACGCTACGATCAGATGATACTATCGACAGGATCATAGAACACTAATAATAAATAAGAAATTAGGAGCCAGCCCACGTGGCATTACCCAACAAAGTAAAAAAGTTGCTCAGCGATGCAGAGCAACTTAGTGATTATCGCGATTGTTCTAGCTATTTTTATAAATGGTTACATAACGAATTTTCTAAACAACCGGTTGGGAATTTAATTAATGCCCGGGCTGAGTTTATTGACCGCCTACTAATTAAGCTTTTTCATGTTTACGACTTAGCGCGCGAACCTGATTTAGCACTAATAGCAGTAGGCGGATACGGACGTGGCGAGCTACATCCCTACTCCGACATCGATTTTTTATTGCTTGTAACTAAACCACCAAGCGAAGAAATATGCGAAAAAATAGGCCAGTTTGTCACCATGCTATGGGATCTCAACTTAGAGATTGGCCACAGCGTGCGCACGATAGAACAAGCCATTGAGCAAAAACGTGAAGACGTTACTTTTGCCACCAGTTTACTCGAAAGCCGCCTTATTTTTGGTAATCATATTGAGTTTGAAAAACTCAAAACGCATATTCTAGAAACCCCCGTATGGCGCTCCGGTGAGTTTTTTACTGCCAAAGTTCAAGAACAAAACTTACGTCACAAAAAGTGCCATGGCACCGCGTATAATCTTGAGCCAAACATTAAAGAAAACCCCGGTGGCCTGCGCGACTTGCAAACCATTATTTGGGTCGCAAAAAAGCACTTTAGAACCGAAACCCTGCAAGAGTTAATAAGTCACGGCTACTTAACCCATGAAGAGTTTCAAGAGCTTTCAGAGTGCCTAGAGAACCTATGGAATATTCGCTTTGCACTGCATCTAGCCGCAGGTCGGGCTGAAAACCGCTTATTGTTTGATCATCAACCACAAGCCGCCGAAATTTTAGGTTTTGGTAGCGACGGTAAAGCCTCTGTTGAGCGTATGATGAAGCGCTTATTTAGAATAATGAGCCGCGTGCGCGAACTTAACCAAATGCTACTTTCATACTTTGAGCAAAGTATCATGCCCGAAAGTAGTGAAAAAACGGTGATAGTACTCGACAGAAACTTTGAGCAAGTGGGCCATCAAATACGCGTAAAAGATCCATCTGTATTTTTTAGACGTGACCAACTTTTTGTATTGTTTGAGCACATAGCAGACAACCCTGCAATAACGCATATTTACCCAAGCACTATTCGTACAATCCGCCAAGTACGCCGCCGTTTATTGGGGGATTTACAAGATTATGCAGCCTGTCGTGAAGCTTTTTTACGCTTAGTTAAACACCCTAATGGTATGGGCCGCGCATTTACGTTAATGCACAAGCACGGCATGCTTGCCGCCTACTTACCGCAGTGGCGTAATATATTTGGACAAATGCAGTTCGATTTGTTTCACGCCTACACCGTAGATGAGCATACTCACAAATTAATCAAAAATATTTACGAATACTTTGATAAAACTGGCATTAGCGAGTTTCCTATTTGTAGTGAAATAGTCACTCGAATGGACAAACCAGAGCTACTTTATTTAGCCGGTATATTTCACGACATTGCTAAGGGACGAGGGGGAGATCACTCTGAACTTGGCGCTGTTGATGCTATAGCCTTTGCTAAACTACATGGTTTTTCATCCTCTGATGCAAAATTAGTAGCATGGCTTGTAAGTAACCATTTACTTATGTCGGTTACCGCGCAGCGTAAAGATATTAACGACCCTGCTGTAATAAAAGACTTTGCAACACGTATTAAAACAGAGCGCCAACTCGACTATTTATATTGTTTAACCGTTGCCGACATCCGTGCAACCAACGACAACTTATGGAACGATTGGAAAAACACCCTACTGCGTGAATTGTACTTGCACACGCAGCGCGCATTACGCTTAGGGCTTGAAAACCCAATGGATCAGCGCGACCAAATTCGCGATAAAAAGCACCAAGCTAAACAACGTCTACTCAACTTAGGTTACCCTGAGAATAAAATTGATTTAATTTGGAGTCGCTTTAAAGCCAACTACTTTACCGCCTTTAGCGAACAGCAAATATCGTGGCAAAGTGAGCATTTATTAACTAGCACCGATTTAAGCCAACCTAGTGTCATTGTATCTAACAAAGCAATGCATGGGGGTACACAAGTATTTGTATACAGCCCCTACTCTGGTGCGCTTTTTGCGAGATTAGTGAGTGTAATTGGCTCTAAAAAAGCACAAATACAGCACGCGCAAGTACTGACCACAAAAGATGGTTACGTCCTGTTTAGCTTTGTAATACTTGAAGTAAGTGGCGACCCTATTGCAAGTGGTCGAGCGCAATCAATTAAACGCGGGCTTGAGCAAGCACTTAGCGATCCGCGTAAAAAAATTCGCTTTAAAAAGAGCCGCTCTCAACGCTTTAAAGATTTTAATATTAAACCTAAAATTGTGTTGCGCCCACATGCACGCAAAGACCGTAGCTTAATAGAAATTCAAGCCGTCGATATACAAGGTTTACTAACCAAAATAGCCGAAGTTTTCCAAGCGCATTTACTACACATTCACGCTGCCCGTATTACAACGGTAGGTGAACGTGCAGAGGATTTCTTTGTTGTATCTAATAACGAATACCAAGCGCTGACTGATGAAGAGCAAGCAAAAATTCATCAGGCATTACGTAAAAAATTCAACGCCGAAACAGAATAGAGGACACACATGTCAGATTTAAAAACGATGATCGAAAACGCATGGGACAACCGCGATAGCATTAGCCCAAGCACAGTATCAAGCGACGTAAAACAAGCCATTATTGATGCACTTGATTTGCTTGATAGCGGCGCAGCACGCGTTGCTGAAAAAATATCAGGTGAATGGGTTGTACACCAGTGGCTTAAAAAAGCCGTTTTACTGTCGTTTCGTATTCGCGACAACCAACCAATGAACGACGGCGTAAACCAGTTTTACGACAAAGTACCACTTAAATTTAGCGACTACACGCCAGAGCAATTTCAGCAAGGTGGTATGCGCGTAGTACCAAACGCAGTAGCACGTAAAGGCAGCTTTGTAGGTAAAAACGTCGTACTTATGCCATCGTACGTAAATATTGGCGCATACGTTGACGACGGCACCATGGTTGATACATGGGCGACTGTAGGCTCATGTGCACAAATTGGTAAGAACGTACATTTATCAGGTGGCGTAGGCATAGGCGGCGTTTTAGAGCCTCTACAAGCTAATCCAACTATCATTGAAGACAACTGCTTTATTGGCGCACGTTCTGAAATTGTTGAAGGCGTAATTGTTGAAGAAGGCGCAGTAATTTCAATGGGCGTTTACATCAGCCAAAGCACTCGTATTTATGACCGCGAAACTGGCGAAATTCACTACGGCCGCGTACCAGCAGGCGCAGTAGTTGTACCAGGCGCACTACCGTCAAAAGATGGTACTCACAGCCTATACGCTGCAATCATCGTAAAAAAAGTAGATAAGCAAACACGTGAAAAAGTAGGTATAAACGCCCTACTACGCTCAATTGATGAGTAATAGTCGATTGGGTTGAGTGAAACGAAACCCAACGATACGTTGAAGTTAAGTGTTTTAGCTAAACTTTAATTATATATAGAAAGCTCTAAGCCCTTTGGTTTGGAGCTTTTTTAAATTCTTCTAAATGAAGTTTTAGTACTAGACACTTCTACATCAAAATTTAATGAACTCAAAAAAGACTTTAAGCCTTTAACAGCTAACTCATTATTTTCTGATGGTCCTATTATAATTTCATCAATTGAATTTTTAGGAAAAGGTATCGCTCTATATGGGGCTATAATGCCAGACTTTAGGGTTCTGTAGCATAAAGGAAAAAACTCTTTCACTCCATTTTCAAGCTCTATAAAATCAATATTAGAGGAGTCTATAAAATCAAAATAACCCTTTTCAGTATTTTCATTTAATGAGACTAAACCAGGGTAAAAAAGAGTAAAACGATACTCTTCTTCATATTCGAATGCTTGATCTTTTATGCTAGCAATCTTAAAAATCGCTTCATTAAAAATTTCAATTGCAGCAATAGCACATTTTTCATTTAGGTCATTTCCATTTAAATTTGGATCTAACACATAACTTAAAACCTCAGGCAGATAGTGTTCTTCAATTAAAGAATGAAGCATTTCCTCAGTTGGTTGGTAATCAACATCATCATAGCCACTCAAAAGTTTTCTTTGCCTAAAGTACTCATCATCAAATAGCTTTTCTTTATTAAACTTTATGCAATATGAAGTTTGCTCTGACCCGTAAGTTAGCCAGTGGTTTAGGCTATCACGCTTAGTTGTAAATGAAGTGGTATAAATTTCATCAATGGTATTATTATCAATTATGTTCCATAGAAAATTTAAAAAATGATTTGCGAGATGCACGTCCTTACTTCGCATTTCTTTTTGGGTAACATCTAAAGGTATATTTTTGTGTTTGGCATAAATTTCTTCGAGTTTGATTTGTGAAAACTCAGACAAACTCCCTCTGAGTGATTTTATTCTATCAATACCTTGCTTTATTTCTCTAAAATCATTTAGATACTCTGCGTTAGTAGCCCATAAACTTTTGCTCTCTAAAATTCCCTTTAAACCATCTGCAGAAGTGTAATGATAAACATATTCCATATTTAAAATCCCAAGTAATGTTAATCTTTAGTTTAACCTTGATAAGTGGCAACAATAAAATTTGATAATCTTAAACAAGAGACTGAATTAGCCAACACACCCAAGATATAATAAGGTAGTAAAGTATAATTGAAAGTTAGCAATTAATATTAAGGATTAATATGACAAAAACTGCTTTACGCTCAACTATTTTGCTACCGGTATTTTTACCTGCAGTGGTTATTATTCTGCTCTTGGTAATTGGTACAATTAGCAACCCTGAACTCGCAGGGCAAGTATTCAGCGTTACCCTCAAGTGGATAACAGAAACCTTTGGTTGGTTTTATATGTTATCAGTCGCTATTTTCTTAGTTTTCATTGTTTGTGTAGCAGCCTCCAGCTGGGGAAATATCAAGCTGGGCCCTGATCATGCGCAGCCGCAATACAGTTTCGCTGAATGGTTTGCTATGCTATTTTCGGCCGGTTACGGAGTCGCATTACTTTATTTTGGTGTAGCAGAGCCCGTGCTCCATTATGCATCTCCGCCCGCAGGCGCAGCAGAAACCGTCGACGCTGCCAAGCAAGCTATGCAAATTGCATTTTTTCATTGGGGTTTTCACATATGGGCAATCTATGGGATTGTCGGTTTAGTCCTTGCGTATTTTGCATTTCGTCATGGCCTCCCACTGTCGATTCGCTCAGCGTTGTATCCACTTATTGGTGATAAAATATATGGTCCTATTGGTCACACTGTTGATGTGTTTGCCATATTAGGCACGTTATTTGGCATTGCCACAACGTTAGGACTTTCCGTTACCCAAATTAATGCTGGGCTGCATTATTTGTGGCCAAGTATCCCTATTAATACCACAGTACAAATTACTGCTATTGCCATTATTACCGCAGCAGCTACTCTCTCAGTAGTGGCTGGGATGGATAAAGGTGTAAAGCGCTTATCTATTGTAAACATGACTCTTGCAGTGTCGTTAATGGCCTTTGTATTTTTTATTGGCCCTACTATTCATATTCTTGAATCGTTTTTACAAAATACCGGCAGCTACCTTAGCGGTATTGTTGAGCGTACTTTTAATTTACAAGCGTACAGCCGTAGTGATTGGATTGGTAACTGGACCCTATTTATATTTGGCTGGACTATTGCTTGGGCACCCTTTGTTGGCATGTTTATCGCTAAAATTAGCCGCGGCAGAACCATCAGGCAATTTGTTGTTGGCGTGATGCTAGTCCCGACTATTTTTACCTTTTTATGGTTTTCTGTGTTTGGTGATACCGCGTTAAATCTAATAATGAATGAAGGGTTCAATACTTTAATTACTGATGTTCAAGCAAACCAAGCTGTTGCATTGTTTCAGTTATTTGAGGTGTTACCGTTATCATTTATTATTTCGCTACTTACCGTTATTCTAATCATTACCTTTTTTGTTACTTCGTCTGACTCAGGATCATTAGTTATTGATTCTCTCGCCTCTGGAGGTAATATTAATACACCCGCATGGCAACGCGTGTTTTGGGCTGTGCTAGAGGGCGCGGTGGCTGCTGTTTTATTAGTGGCAGGTGGGTTAAGTGCGCTACAAACTATGACTATAGCCAGTGCCTTACCCTTTGCGATTATTATGCTTATTGCAACCGCTGGGCTTTGGCGAGCACTCACCATTGAAGGCCATCGCGATACTAGTTTACAAGCACATGCGCTTAATGGCCGTAATATTAACTTATCTCATTGGAAGCGCCGTTTAGCCGCCATGGTTAATTACCCCAATAAAGAAAAAGTACACACCTTCATTAGTAGTGTGGTAGTACAAGCAATGCAAGCCGTTCAGGCTGAATTAAAAGCGCGACAATGGCATGCAGAGGTTGATTTTGATACCGACTTAGGCCGTGCTCATTTAACTGTGCTACGCCATGAGCATGTTGATTTTGTGTATGACATTCGTCTAACCGAACACCCTATGCCAAGCTTTGCCTATTCTGAGCTGAAACCTGAGATTGATAACATCGAAATGTATTACAAGGCTGATGTTTTCTTACGCCGTGGTGGGCAATCTTACGATGTGTATGGTTACAGTGAAGATGATATTGTGAAGGATATTCTTGATCAATTTGAGAATTACTTACACTTTTTAGGTAACAGCCCAGGTGAACTACCTTGGGATATGGCCGAACACGATGACATGTTAAATAGCGATAAACCTTAAATAAGCATCGTATTTAATACACAATTATTGCAATAAAAAAGGCACTGAAAAGCTGTCTCTTGATCACAAGTCTGACTCAAGAGATTTTGCTAAATCGTAGCCTTCCAGGATGGCTTGTAACTTAAGCCATCCTT
>NZ_AUTL01000269.1:0-27325 GCF_000498015.1 Pseudoalteromonas sp. TAE79 | reverse complement strand
GTGCGCGGTTTTGTAAATTATTTTAGTATAGCCAATTGTAAGCGAGAGCTAAAAGCCTTGGCAGGTTGGATCAGACGAAGACTAAGGGCAATACAGCTGAGGTTGTGGAAGAAGCCATCAAGGCTACATCGACGACTAAAGCAGTTAGGGAAAAAGCCACCGTTTAAGTTCATAAAGATGAACTCGTGGCGTAACTCACTAAGCCCTTTATCTTGTGTATCGATGCCAAACCAATGGTTTGAGGAGCTTGGTTTATATCCAATAGAAAAAGTGAATACGGGATGGCTTGCTTTATCAGCGTTTAGGAAATAAGTTGATAAAATGTGAAGGGTACAGGAGCCGTATACGAGGTCCGTACGTACGGTTCTGTGAGAGGGATGAGGCATAAGCCTCACCCTACTCGATGTGCCTGAAGTTTGAGAAAGTCTTCAGCTATCAGTTAAACCGAACTAAACACCACAGTTAAAATTCCAAGACGTAGAGCTTGCTTACGTTAAAAGCGTCGCTTTTGATTTATAATGTTTTAATCACTTCTCTAAAAGCGCAGCGCCTCTTAACCTCTTTGTGAATAACGCCCTTAAAAACTAAAATGCACAAAGAAAAGTGAAAGAGGGGTAAATGAGAAGTTCAAAATCACCATTTAAAAGCCTGTAAGCTACGGTCTATAAATAATATCACCGCAACTTTTTATGTAGACGTAGGGCTTGCTTACGTTAGAAGCACAGCTTCTGATTTATAATGTTTTAATCACTTCTCTAAAAGCGCAGCGCCTCTTAACCTCTTTGTGAATAACGCCCTTAAAAACTAAAATGCACAAAGAAAAGTGAAAGAGGAGTAAATGAAAAGTCCAAAATCACCATGAGTATTTAAACGCCTTTAAGCTACGATCTACAAATAATACCACCGCCAACTTTTCAATGTAGGCGAAGAGCTTACTCACGTAGAAGTGCCGCTTCTTCTAGCTACGAATCAGACGGTCATAGGTTCACTCTTACAAGATACGTCCTGCGCTTAGCATTTCTATTACTAATTAGGTTAATAGAAAATAAACCGATGAAAGTCGGTTTTTTATTCAAAGTAAACTGTAAAATAAGGCGTAAGTTCGCTTTGAGTTCATAAAATTGAAGGTCTACTGTTTAAAAACTCTAATCCAATACGTTCTAATATCGGCTTGTATTATATCTAACTCGCTTTGGCGTATTTGACTAGTATTCAAAAAAGACCCTATGGATACTGTGAAGCTGTTACATAAAAGTTACAAAATTAACGTTCACACACATCAAAAGGTCGAACATGCACACAATAAATAAAACAGCATTATCAATAGCCGTTGCATTGGCTTGCTCAATGCCACTTCATGCTCAAGAGGCTTCCACTGAAGAAATACAAACACCAGAGAAAAAAGCTAGCTCGTTAGAAATTATTTCTGTAACAGCAACTAAACGTAAAACTAGACTTATGGAAACCCCAGTTGCCATTACGGCATTGACTGAAGCAGAGCTAAGACAAAATGGGGTTAACAGCGTTAAAGATATAGCTAACCTAGTGCCAGGGTTAGATATCTCCACAGCGACGGATCAATCAGCACCAGTTATCTCGATGCGTGGCGTACGTTCTACTAATATTACCGAGCTTGGCGACCCTGCTGTTGGTGTGCACCTTGATAGTGTTTATTCACCAAGAATGCAAGGAGCACTAGCTCTGATGTATGACATTGAACGAGTTGAGGCATTAAGGGGCCCACAAGGAACGTTATTTGGCCGAAATTCAACAGTTGGTAGCATAAATGTTATTTCAGCAAAGCCTGAATTCACTCATTTATATGGCAATGTGAATGTTGAAGCAGGTAAATACAACAGCAAAAATATTGGTGGTGTAATCAATATTCCAATTAATGACGAATTTGCAGTACGGTTTTCTGGCAAAGGTCTAAAACGCGACTCTTATCTCGAAGGTTACTACGATCCCAACCAATATGACTCAAGACGATTAAGCGACGATATACTCAATGCTCCAGTTATATCCGAGGATTCTTATCAAGGTATTGGTCAAACTGTCACGCAGCGAGAAAACTGGTGGATAGATGGCGCAGGAACTGATCCAGAGGCGCAAAAAGTTCGCCAATTAACACCCGCTGAAAAAGATGACTTTTATAACAATGCTAATGAATACTCTTTTAGAATTAGTACACTTTGGGAGCCGTTAGATGGCAGCTTTTCAAATCATACCGTTTTTCAAAAGTATGTTAATAACAGTAATAACAATCTCGATTTAGTTAACTGCGATAAAATTCGTGGTAGAAGTGCTGAGTTGGGTGGCGATTGCACAAACTTTTTACCCAGTGATAATACATATCAAGCTGTTGTGAATGTGCCTGGTAAGCTTAATTTAGATATCACCTATCTTAGAAATACCCTTAACTACGATATAAATGATGAATATTCGCTTGTGTGGCTACTTGGCTATGAGGATATGGAACGCTCTTCAGCACAAGATAGCGAAGTCGGCCTCGATCCTTGGGATGGGGCAACGTACTTTTTAGATGGCACTGGCGCTAAATCATTTTCTACAGAAGTGCAATTACAATCTGACGAATACGGCGATTTTATTTGGATTGTCGGTGCTAACTATTTCCACGAAAAAACCACGACCTTAGGTTATTACGATAACCCGATGGATGATAAAGCCTTTTGGGATCAACCTGATCGCTCCACAGATGCATTCGCTTTGTTTGGTCAAGGTACATACAATTTAACTGAAAAATTACATCTAACACTTGGTTATCGTTTTAGTGATGAAACGAAAGAAGATAAAGGGGGTAAAACATATCGCTGTTCTAATGCCGATGGCTGCGCCGTAGGTTGGTTAAATAGAACTGATCTAAATAATTTGCCAGTTGATTACTACGAAGATCCTTCAATTTATGCATCATATTTTGCAAACGATAATAAAGGAAGTTGGCAGCATCATGATTTTCGTGTTGGTTTAGACTACGACATCTCACCTGAAACTATGATTTATACCTACCTTGCCAGTGGTTTTAAAGCCGGCGGAATTGGTGATGTATATGAGGTCGTAAATGACAGAACCGGTGACGTTACACGCTTTGAAACTAAGTTTGATCCAGAAGAAGTACTTACATGGGAGCTTGGCGCTAAATCGAGCTTTTTTGATAATTCATTAAACCTAAAAGCCGCATTTTTCTACACAGATTACACCGACATGCAATACGCATCAGTGGGCTCAATCGGTAACGTAGAGCGTTTATCTGTGGTAGAAGATGAAGATGGTTCTCCCGTTTTAGATGGAAATGGCGAGCCAGTACTCGATTTTCAAAACAAGCCAGTTATAGCTTATTACACACAAAATGTTCCTAGTTCAACAATCAAAGGTATTGAGCTTGAGTTTGATTGGAAGCCTTACCCAAGCGGGCGTATCACCGGTTATGTAACCTGGACTGATGCTAAAGTGACGGACGATTGGAATACTAAATGGGATTACGATGCTGAGTATCTTTTTGATATTTCTTATGAGGAATCAAAAAACCCTGAAAATACACTGCTATCAACCAACCTTAAAGGTAATAACCTAGCGATGACGCCTAAGTTCACGGCGAACATCAGCTACACACATACGTTTGATTTAGGTGAATATGGTTTTATTCATAGCTGGCTTAATGCGAGCTGGAAAGATGAGTCGTACTCAACAGTATGGAATGTTGATAAACACTTAGATGATATGGACTTTAGCGTATCGGACGAGGCGACAAAATACATTGACGATAGCCGCGATGCGTTTGCCGTATTCAATGCCTCAATCAAGTATGAACCGCAAGGACAAAATTGGTTCGCAGAAGCATTTGTAAATAATGCCTCTGATGAAACGATTCAGTATTGGAACAACACCAGTAAAGGCATTCCTAAAGGCAGCTTTGGCATGCCAAGGTATTACGGTGTAAGAGCTGGTTTTTCATTTTAGATAACCTCACCAAATTACGTCTGTCACAGTAATTATACACTGTGGTAGGCGTGCAATTTAAATAAGGATCAATAATGAAAACTAAGCTTATTAGCACCTTGGTGAGTGGTATTTTATTTATCTCGCCGTGTACATATGCCAATTATTTTAAAGATAATTTTTCGTGGGGTTATGACACATCGATTTGGAATGCGCGAAGTGGCGATAATGGCTCGCCCTTTGGCTGTGAATTTGCCCCTGGAATGATTAACCCAAGTCAACAGGGGATCACGCTTTCATTATCACAAGGCGCATCTGCAAAGTAATAATTTTTATGGCTTTGGTAAGGTACAAGGCAGTGTTAAGTCAGGAAATACGCAAGGCACTGTGTCTTCTATTTTTACTTACACATCGTGGTGGGACTCCCCCGGCAGAGCATGGCAAGAGATAGATCTTGAGCTTTTACCCTCTCTTGGAAACGTTGTTCATACCAATGTGATTTACCAGCCGCAAGGTGGTACTTATCAAAGCTGGGAAAAGGACATCGACCTAAGTCAGTTTGGGCTTGATTACAGAGAAAATTTATTAACCATCGGTTTTGATTGGTCTAGCAACTCGATTCGTTGGTACCTCTACGACGCTCAAGGAAATGAGCAAACAATTAGGGTGGTATACAAAGACAATGGAGACAAAGTGCTAGCTAGCAACGAGATCCCTGCTTATGCATGGCCTATAGATAATACAAAAATAATGATCAACCAATGGAATGGTGATAACTCAACCGAAGGCAATTACTTTCCTGGTCAATACTATGGCAGTCCGTCGTGGGCCTATTATGATTTTATTGAATATATTCCAAATTAAATCAATCGCTTCATGTTTTTTAAAACGATATTTTTACTCGAAGGTTTTTAATGTTTCAGATCAAAAATTCTAAATTATTACGTTGCCTATTTTCGTTAGTTGCCGCGTTAACATGTCAGTATTCATATAGTGCTGAAAATGTGCAGGTAAAATGGCCGAATGTGAACACTAAGCTCAAACGCGATCCCGCTGTAGAAGCGCAAATTGAACAGCTGCTCGCAAAGATGACCATAGAGCAAAAAGTAGCACAAATGATTCAGCCCGAAATTGGTTACTTAAGTGTTGAGCAAATGCGTAAATATGGGTTTGGTTCATACCTCAATGGTGGTAATACAGCGCCCTATGGCGACAAACGCGCTGTTCAGGCCACATGGTTAAAATATGCGGATGAAATGTACCTAGCATCAATGGACTCAACGAAAGACGGTATTGCAATACCGACTATTTGGGGAACCGATGCCATGCATGGGCATAGCAATGTTTATGGCGCTACGTTATTTCCGCACAATATTGGCTTAGGAGCTGCGCATGATGCCGATTTAATTAAACGCATAGGCCAAGCAACAGCGAAAGAAGTGTCAGCCACTGGGATTGAATGGAGTTTTGCTCCTACTGTCGCTGTAGTCAGAGATGATCGCTGGGGCAGAACCTATGAAAGTTACTCAGAAGACCCTGAATTAGTTAGGCTGTATGCAGGTAGTATGGTGACAGGTATTCAAGGTGATATAGGCGCTGACTTTTTAAAAGGCAGTAACCGTATTGCCACCGCAAAACATTTTGTGGGCGATGGTGGCACTGAGCGAGGCGTTGATCGCGGAAATACGCTTATCGATGAAAAAGGATTAAGAGATATTCATAGCGCAGGTTACTTTTCGGCTATTAATGAAGGTGTGCAATCAGTGATGGCATCCTTTAATAGTTGGAATGGCAAACGTGTGCATGGCGATAAACACTTATTAACGGATGTACTTAAAAACCAACTTGGTTTTGATGGGTTTGTAGTCAGTGATTGGAATGCTCACAAGTTTGTAGAAGGCTGCGATTTAGAGCAATGTGCGCAAGCAATTAACGCCGGCGTTGATGTGATTATGGTACCAGAGCATTTTGAAGCGTTTTATCATAATACTGTTAAGCAAGTGAAAGACGGTGTAATAGCCGAATCAAGAATTAACGATGCCGTTAGACGTTTTTTAAGGGCTAAAATCCGCTGGGGTGTTTTTGTTAAAGGAAAGCCATCTTCACGACCTGAATCACAACACTCACAGTGGTTAGGTGCCTCCCAGCATCGTACGTTAGCAAGAGAAGCGGTTCGTAAGTCACTCGTTCTATTAAAAAACAACGAAAACGTGCTGCCAATCAAAGCGAGTAGCNATCTTAGTTGCCGGCAAAGGCGCGAATGCAATTAATATGCAAGCGGGTGGCTGGAGTGTTTCTTGGCAGGGCACAGACAATACCAATAGTGACTTTCCTAATGCGACCTCTATTTATGCAGGTTTAAAGTCGCAAGTATTAAAAGCAGGCGGTGAAATAAGCTTAAGTGAGTCTGGTGAATATAAAACCAAGCCAGATGTAGCCATTGTTGTTATTGGTGAAGAGCCTTATGCTGAGTGGTTTGGTGATATAGAAATGCTAGAGTTTCAGGATGAAAGCAAACATGCCCTTGCACTGCTGAAAAAACTTAAGGCAGACAATATTCCGGTAGTTACCGTATTTTTAAGTGGTCGCCCGCTTTGGGTCAGTAAAGAGCTCAATGCATCGGATGCCTTTGTTGCTGCATGGTTACCAGGCTCTGAGGGTGAGGGGGTTGCAGACGTATTATTAACAGATAAAAACGGTAACAGCCAGTTTGATTTTACCGGTAAGTTGAGTTTTTCGTGGCCTAAATACGACAATCAATTCAGCCTTAACTTAGGGGATGTAGATTACGACCCGCTCTTTGCCTACGGCTACGGGCTAACTTATCATGACGCAATAAATATGCCTATTGTGAGTGAAGCAACGAGCCCTAAAAAAATCGTTAAAAGCGATGCACATCCACTGTTTGTAAAAAGTTTAGCTAAAAATGTCACATGGGCGTTGGCCGATACAACAGCAAAGGTTTTAACTAGTGGTTCATCGGCCACCAGTGGCGATAAAAAAAGTTTGTTAATGCAATCGGTTAATTTATCGTATCAAGAGGATGCAAGGCAGTTTAAGTGGCAATCTCAATCCTCAGATGCAACGCTTAGCCTAAGTTACTTAAAACCTACGCTACTCGAACGCAAATTTAAATCAGGTTACCTTGAGCTAAAAATGCGATTAGATAAAGCTCCAGAGCAAGGTGCACAGTTACAAGTAATGTGTAATTTAGATAACTGTTTAAGAAGTATTGATTTTTCATCGTTTGAAAAAACAATGGCAGATAAGCGCTGGCATACTTTATCAATCGCACTCAATTGCGCCGATAGCGAACTGATTGAACAAACCATGTCAGATGTAATTCGTATTTCAGCTCAGCGTTTAAGTTTAGCAGTTGCAGATATCGCGTTGACTGCAAAACCTAATAATGACGCATTATCAATCACGTGCTCAAAATAAATAAGGCAAAGGCAGTTGATAATAAGTAAGCTATTCAACTGCCTTTAAAGTTGGACGTATTAATTTGAATTCCAAAAATCCCAGAAGTCATCTTTTCTGGTTGTTTCAGAGCTGCGGTTGGATTGTGTATGCAATGTTGACCGAGCTAATGATAAAAATACCAAGCGACGAGCCATGGTCGATACACATTCCGCATTTAATTATTGATGTAGCGTGTGGCTTTTTAATCACCTTACTTTTAAGAAGGGCTTATAACTGCTCAAATAGGCAAGGGATTAAAGTTAAAATAGCACTGCATCTGGTGCTGCTGTTAACTGCCACATTCATTTGGACACAAATTAAATGGGCGTCTTTGCAGTGGTTATATGGCAATTGGTGGCTTTCAATGACATGGTTTGACTTTGGTACATGGACGTCTGCATCGTTAACTATGCTCTCAACGTGGACTGCTTTTTATTACGGGATCAAAATATATCTCGACAATTTAGAGCAAACTCAAAAAGCCGCTGAAGCGACACACCTAGCGAAAGAGTCACAGCTAAAAATGCTTCGATATCAGCTTAATCCGCATTTTATGTTTAACAGCATTAATGCTATTTGCACCTTAATCTTAAAAAAATAAAGTTTGCAGGCAGTTAATATGCTCGAAAAGCTTTGTGATCTACTGCGCCATAGCTTATATACCGATCCACTTGAAAAAGTAGCGATTAAAGAAGAAATTACCATATTAAAAACCTACTTAGATATAGAGCAATGTCGATTTGCCGACCGGTTAGAGGTTAATATTAGCGTTGATGAACCATGCAACGATTTATTAATACCTTCTTTATTAATTCAACCATTGGTAGAAAACGCGTTAAAACATGGTATGCGAGCAGATCAAAAAATGGTGATCACAATTAATGTTGAAAAAACAAAATCCGCATTGCTCATTAAAGTTGCAGATACTGGTAAAGGGTTTGACGACAATAAAAAATCTAAAAGGGGCATTGGCTTGGCTAATTGCGAGCAACGCTTAAAATTAATGTATGGAAATAGTCATCGCATTGAAAAAGGCAATGCCAAATCAGGCGGCGCATGGCTTTGTATTTCTCTTCCTATTAATGGTTTGCAATAATGATTCAATTAAAAACATTACTTGTTGATGATGAATACAGCGCTATTGAAGGCTTGCGTATTCGTTTAGAAGCCTTTGCTGAAATTGAAGTGATTGGCAGTGCACAAAGTGTTGATGAAGCTATTAACGTACTTAACAAACATGACGTTGATTTAGTTTTTCTAGATATAGAAATGCCAACAAAATCAGGCTTTGAACTAATTAAACATTTTCAACCAGAAAGCTGCCCAGCGGTTATTTTTGTTACTGCGTTTCACCAGCATGCCGTTAAAGCATTTGAGGTAAGAGCCCTTGACTACTTACTCAAGCCCGTTAAATTAGCTCGCCTATCAGAAGCCATAGAAAGAGTAGTAAAAACAGAGCAACTCCACAGAAAAAACACATTGATTGAAGTACACCAATCGCTGATAGAAAACGAGCATCAAGAATTAGAAAGCTCAAAAAACTCAGAGTATAAATTTGAAGCCGAAAACTTGGTCATCCAAGATGCTAAAAACCCAATTCAAATAATTCCGTTTAAAGATATTTTATGGATTGATGCCGCAGGCGATTATATGTGTGTTCATACACTGGCTGAAACCCATGTAATGCGAGCGCGTTTAAAAGATCTTGAAAAAAATACCCTGGCAGAAGACTTCTTACGCATACATAAATCAACGATTGTTAATTTAAGCCACATTAAACAGCTCAACCCATTACGTAATTCTGAATATATGGCGGTGTTAGATAACGAAAAAACACTCAAGGTAAGTAGAACGTACAGTAAAAACTTAAAGAGCTTAATAAAACAATAACGGTGGTTTTTTAGTTACACCATCGTCAACATTATCAATGTGGACGTAGTGCTTACTCACGTTAGAAACACAGTTTCTCATTGCTAAAACCTAAAACCTAAAACCTAAAACCTAAAACCTAAAACCTGCGCGAGGTAAACTCCCGCCAACAATATAAAAATTGCGCTTGCAAAAGGCTCGGTGTTTTATTTTTATTACCTGACCGCTGACCGCTGACCGCTGACCGCTGACCGCTGACCGCTAATTCTTAAAACCTGAGCTGCTCTTTAAACTTAGCTATGTTATTTTAAACGCCTTGTTTAAAAGGATATTGCAGTATGTTTAAAACCCTATTTATTACGTTGTTTTTTATTTTTAGCGCCATTTTTATTGCAAGCGCACAAGCCAACGAAGCTAACAACTCACTTGTAGTAGGTGCGCAACAATATGCTAAATATTTACCGCAGTTAAAAAATAAACGTGTAGGGCTAGTCGTTAATCAAACATCAATGGTGGGGCAAACTCACTTAGTAGATGCGCTGCTGACTAAAAATATTAATATAACTAAAATTTTTGCACCTGAGCATGGCTTTCGTGGCGATCACGATGCGGGCGCCCATGTGAAAAATGCCGTTGATGGTAAAACAGGTATTCCACTTATTTCTATTTACGGTAAAAATAAAAAACCAAGCCAAGCTGCTTTAGCCGATGTTGATGTGATTATTTTTGACATTCAAGATGTGGGAGTGCGTTTTTATACCTACATAAGCTCTATGCACTACATGATGGAAGCCGCTGCAGAGCAGGGGATAGAATTTTTAGTGCTCGACAGGCCCAACCCAAATATTGCCTACGTTGATGGGCCAATATTAGAGCCAGAATTTAAATCGTTTGTAGGCATGCACTCAATTCCTGTTTTACACGGCATGACGGTTGGCGAGCTTGCCAAAATGATCAAGGGCGAGGGCTGGATCAATAAAGCGGCCGATTTAAAATTAACGGTGATCCCTGTTGATCATTACACTCGCAAAAGTACTTACAGCTTGCCTGTAAAACCCAGCCCTAACTTACCTAACGATCAAGCCATTGCGCTTTACCCATCACTTTGCTTTTTTGAAGCAACGCCTATTAGCATTGGTAGAGGCACCGATTTTGCATTTCAAGTAATTGGCTATTCGCCAGTTGCATTAGGTGATTTTAATTTTACACCGCGCGCAATTAAAGGCGCTGCTTTAAACCCTAAATTTAAAAACCAAACCGTACAAGGGCTCGATTTAAGACAAGCAAATATTACAGGTTTAAATTTAACTTACTTAATAAATGCGTACACGGAGCTTAGTAAAAATAACATCTCGTTTTTTGAGCGTGCTGACTTTATGGATAAGCTAGCGGGTACTAATAAATTGCGCTTAGCTATTGAAGCAGGGCAATCAGAAGCGCAAATAAAACAAAGCTGGCAGGCGGGACTTGTACAATTTAAAGCGCAAAGAGCGCCTTACTTGTTATATAAATAAGGGCTAAGCATGTTTATTGCTTTAAAAAATCAAAGGTATGGTTATATCAAACAAGCATTTATAGTGGCATTGAGCTTTATTATTGTGGGTTGTAGTACACCACCTGAGCCTATTAGCTCGGTGCTACCACTTACAAAAAGCCAGCTTGTAGAGCTGCCTAATGCACAAGTGGTTGTAACGTTTCCAGAGGTAAATCCAAGTAGCCGGTTTTATGTAAATAACCGAGGAACGTTTAAAGCTTACAAAGGGCGCGGGCAATTATTAATACAAAACCACAACGCACAAAGCGCCGATATTTACATTAATAATAAAAAGCTCAACGTTAACCAACTAAGCGCCAACACCTTATACAATTACAGTTTGGCAAAAAATACTCACAACGGTGTTAATACCTTTAAAGTTGAAAATATTCTCCCTGCTGGCGCAAGTTTAACGCTGCGTTTTGCATTTTCTACTTTAAGCGATGAACCAAAAAAGCATATAGATTTTACTGAAGTAGACGCATTAATTGAGCGCGATGTAAAAGCGGGTTTTCCTGGGGCTGTATTAGCTGTTGTTAAAAATGGTGAGCTAATAAAATTAACCGCCTATGGCGATGCAAAGCAATACCAGCAAAGTGATTTAATGCTACTACGCCCAGAGCCCATGCAAACTAATACTTTGTTTGATCTTGCCTCAAACACCAAAATATTTGCCACAAACTTTGCACTTATGAAATTAGTAAGCGAAGGGTTATTAAATATTAATAAACCTGTACAAAGCTACCTAAGCGAATATAAAGGTGAAGGGCGAGCAAAGCGCACAGTAAAAGACTTACTCACACACAGCGCCGGATACCCGCCAGTATTTGACTTTCATCGTAAAGATGGCAGCTACGGTGACGCGTTTTATTCGCAAAACAGTAAAACCACCAAACAGCTATTACTTACCAGCGTGCCTTTTAGTAGTAAATCATCTGGGCAGCATGTTTACTCAGATATTGATTACATGATTTTAGGCGTACTCATTGAGCGCATAACTGGGCAGCCCCTTGACGAATACCTAGAGCAGCAAGTGTACGCGCCACTAAAATTAACTAACACGTTATTTAATCCACTTAAAAAAGGCTTTAAGCCACAGCAATTTGCAGCCACTGAGCTTAGCGGCAACACACGAGACGGGCGCATTAAGTTTGATAATGTTCGAACTGGGGTTTTACAAGGCCAAGTGCATGATGAGCGCGCTTACTATTCTCTTGATGGCGTAGCAGGGCATGCAGGGTTGTTTAGTAATGCTCACGACTTAGCGGTGCTTTGCCAGCTATTACTAAATAATGGTGGCTACGGCGACCAACAATTATTTAGTGCAAGCGCCTTAGCGCAATTTTTAACGCCGCAATCAAGCGATGAAACCTACGGGCTTGGCTTTAGGCTTGCTGGTAACAACCAAGCAAGGCGCTGGCACTTTGGCCCTTATGCAAGTGCGCAGGCTTATGGGCACACAGGTTGGACGGGTACAGTGACCGTAATTGACCCCGCTTACGATTTAGCTATTGTTTTACTTACCAATGCTCGCCACAGTGCAATTAAAGGCTCGCAAAAACGTTACGAATTTACAGGTAAACAATTTGAAACCGCGCAGTACGGATCGGTGGTGTCGCTTATTTATGAAGCGCTACTAAATCAATAAGCTATCGTATAGGTTAAAACGTACTAACAGCATTACTCTAAGTGATTTATTTACAGGTGACTTGAGTAAGGCAATCCATTAAGCTAAGCGGTTTACAAATCTAAGACAGTTTATGCTGCTAGGCTTAAAAAATAAGCGATAAAACGCGTACAAAGCGAGAGTGGCTCNCCGCCGCTAATTGCGATTGCTATCGTGTTTTGGCGAAAAGAAGTGATTATGGCGCTACTTGTTGCTGTTGCTTCTTCTGAGTTTTTACTCGCCTTTCAGGGCGAAGGTAATAGCTTGTTTGACACTTTTTTAAATACCATTGAACGTATTATTTCGGTTGCCAGCTCGCCAGGTAATACACGCATATTAATATTTAGTATTTTAATAGGTGCCTTGCTTGCCTACATTCGCGAATCTGGCGGCGTTGCAGCAACTGTTAATATGTTAATGAACAAAGGTATTGCAAAAAGTAAGCGCCAAGTGGGCTTTTTAACCATGTTTACCGGCGTTGCGGTGTTTATAGAATCTAACTTGAGCGTACTTACCTCAGGGATTTTATCGCGTGGCTTATTCGACAAATTTAAAATGAGCCGAGCGCGTCTAGCGTACATTATTGACAGCACCAGTGCGCCAGTGTGTATTTTAATACTACTTAACGGCTGGGGCGCATTTGTACTTGGTTTGTTAGGTAACTATGAGCTAGGTGAGTCGGCTGTATCAGTGTTATGGGGCAGCGTAGGGTATAACTTTTACGCCATAATTACCCTTGTTATTGTTTTTTACACCATCGCGTTTGATAAAGTGCACGGCCCAATGAAAGAAGCCGAAGAAAAACTAGAGCTTCAAACAACCGACTTAAAAGATGAAATAAAAGCCTCTAAAGCGCGTTACATGTTAATCCCGCTTATTACACTCATTACCAGCATGGTTGGCTTTATGTATTACACCGGTAATGGTGTGTTGGCAGAGGGTAGTGGCTCTAAGTCAGTATTGTACGCAACGGTTTTAGCCATTGTTGTCGCTTACTTTTTAATGATTGGTTCTCGTAAATTTACGCACCATCAATTAGTTGATACCGGTTTTAAAGGTATGGGCGAATTAATGCCGCTAGTCGCTATTGTACTGCTTTCGCTTACACTTGGCGCAAGCTTAAAAGAGCTTGGTACTGGCGTATTTGTGGCGTCACTTGTTGGTGACTACTTACCTATTTACCTAATAGTACCGGTGCTGTTTTTAACCGGCGCGGTTATGTCGTTTACTACAGGTACATCGTGGGGTACGTTTGCTATATTAATCCCAATTGGTGTGCCACTTATTCAAGCACTAGGTTTACCGCCATCGCTTGTTGTAGGTGCTATTTTGGGTGGTGGTATATTTGGCGATCATTGCTCGCCTATATCCGACACCAGCGCTGTATCGGCTATTGCATCGGGGTGTGACTTACTCACCCACGTTAAAACGCAGCTACCGTATGCCTTATTTGGTGGTGGCCTTACGT
The DNA here is from genome assembly GCF_000498015.1 of Pseudoalteromonas sp. TAE79. Classification (NCBI taxonomy): domain Bacteria; kingdom Pseudomonadati; phylum Pseudomonadota; class Gammaproteobacteria; order Alteromonadales; family Pseudoalteromonadaceae; genus Pseudoalteromonas; species Pseudoalteromonas sp. TAE79. The sequence goes on along the minus strand of NZ_AUTL01000269.1, from coordinate 13,369 downwards.
TTTTAGCGTACTTAGTAACAAGCATTATTGTTTTATAAAATTTGATTATTTAAATACTCAAAAGCCTGCTTAATCGCAGGCTTTTTTGTTTTCAAAATAAATAAAGCTAATTAAGATAGAGCCAAGCAATACCAAACTCAAAGGCTCTATAACTATTAGAAAAACTATTTAATTATAGACTTAAGTACCCGTATTTATATTTTTTAGGTTATTGTATAGCATGAGCTTTAAGCTTTTTGATAGCTGGCAATTCTTACTTTTCAACTCATATAAGGCTGTAAATTCACACTATGTTTGCAATTGATAATATCATTCTCGTTAGTGCCATATTAATTTTACTAGGAGTGATCTCGAGCAAGTTATCTGCACGCGTTGGCTTACCTGTACTGGTGCTATTTTTACTTGTAGGTATGCTCGCAGGTGAAGACGGTATTGCAGGTATTTCATTCGACAATGCAGAGGCCGCACATGCTTTAGGTACTCTTGCGCTTGCCATTATTCTATTTGATGGCGGTTTACAAACGCCTACCAGTTCAATTAAACAAGTGTGGAAACCCGCGTCTGCTTTAGCAACCATCGGGGTGTTATTTACCGCTGTAATTACAGGCCTTGTGGCCACTTATATTTTAGACCTGCCCATATTACAAGGTGTTTTACTGGGTGCCATTGTTGGCTCTACAGATGCCGCAGCAGTGTTTGCGCTTTTACGAAGTGCGGGTATTCACTTAAATAAAAAGCTTAAATCTACCCTTGAAATAGAAAGTGCATCGAACGATCCAATGGCTATTTTCTTAACGGTTGGATTGCTCGAAATGCTCGTTAACGACATGCCAATAGGGCTGGATTTACTACAGTTATTTGCTCAACAAATGGGTGTTGGCGCTATTTGTGGTCTTTTAATTGGTAAGGTATCGGTTTGGTTTATTAATCGAATTAAACTAAATGCATCGGGTTTGTATTTAGTGATGGTAACTGCATTTGGACTGCTTTCTTTTGGCCTTTCTGCAACGCTCGGCGGCAGTGGATTTTTAGCTGTATTTATAACAGGCGTGATTTTAGGTAACAGTAAGTTTGTATATAAACGCGGTATTTTTCTGTTTCATGACGGCTTAGCATGGCTTGGGCAAATAACCATGTTTGTTGTATTAGGACTCCTTATTAACCCGTCATCGTTGGTTGATGTATGGCTAGAAGGATTGCTTATTGCACTGGCACTTATTTTTGTTGCACGCCCATTAGCGGTAGCGCCTATTTTAAAACTGTTTGGCTTTAATAATCGCGAAACCCTGTTTGTATCTTGGGTTGGTCTTAGGGGCTCAGTACCCATTATTTTAGCTATATTCCCATTACTATTTGGCCTTTCAGGGGCTGAGCTTATTTTTAATGTTGTTTTTTTCGTGGTATTAATTTCAGCAACGTTACAGGGTTCAACAATGCCTTGGATGGCTAAAAAACTAAATTTAGTAGAGCCGCCGCCCGACCTAGCCGCTGCAACACTCGAAATCACAGCCCTAAACGATATTGATATAGAAATTGTAGAATACACCTTAAGTGACGTTTCTCGGGTTTCTGGGCGCAGCTTGTCACATGCCGCACTTCCTGAAAGTGTGGTTGTTGCTATGATCACACGGGGTCCGTCAATCATACCGCCACGGGGTTCAACTAAGTTAAAAGCAAACGATCACTTATTTGTTGTTTTAAAACCAGATAACAGACCTTTTGTTGATTTAGTTTTTACAGCAACCGATAAAACAAACCACCAAGATAGCCACTTAGCGCATAACGAACTTAAAGTGAAAGGGGTAACGTTGGTAGGCGATATATTTTACTCTTATCACATGCATATAGACGCCCCAGAGAGCATAAGCTTGGAAGAAGTGATCAACCAAAAGCTTTCAGGAGAAGTCAGTAAAGGCGATATTGTTGTTATTGGTAATGTTCAAATACGCGTTATAACAATGGTACATACACGCATAGTTACCATTGGCTTAAAGTACTTAAATAATCCAGAAAAGCGACTTTTAAAGCCGTAATCATTAACAATGATTTATTAAGTGGTGAAAGCACATTTATAGCGTACGTAGATACCATCTCTTCTAATCAGCCTCAAGCTTTCTTTAAATAGCTTGGGGCTGATATTCAGTTTGATTCTTCACAACACCAAAACAGATATGTGTCAGCTTTCTCATTGCAGCACCAATTGCCTGCATTTTTGTTTTACCTTGCTCCACTAATCGCTTATTTTGGGCTTTTATATCTGGATTATGTTGTACAGCTACTACAGCAGCCATATACAATTTAGCCCTTATATACCCAGGCCCTTCTTTGCTTAAGGTTGTTTTTCCAGCCCGTTTGCCTGACTCATTAAGCTTAGGTTGGGTTGAGTGACACGAAACCCAACGGATCTCCAATGCAAAGAGCACAGCCAAAGTTAGTTATATGTAGTGTTTTTGTAGGCGCTTAGCTTGCTGGCGCGTCGGGCGCTAGCCCGAAATAAATACAACTATTGATAATTCGATATTACACTATGTGAAAAATCACGATTTAAAAGGACATTAAATGACAGAACTCAAAGGCTTTAATTGGGATAAGCCAACTGACCGAAACGTGAATGAATATTTCCCAGCAGATAAATTAGACAGAGCGCGCTATGCTATGTTTCTATCAAAACTTTTGGTTCAAGAGGGTTTTGATAAGAGTCGTACTGAAGCAGAACAGAAGCGAAACTACGTATTAAATTTAAATGCAGAGTGGGGCGCGGGGAAAACATATTTTCTAAAACGTTGGTCACAGGATTTAGCTGTAGATTATCCCATTGTTTATATTGATGCATGGCAGCAGGATTACTCGGACGACCCTTTTTTAACTGTAATTGCCGCAATAATTGAACAACTAGGTAAACAAGCTTCATTTACTATTAAAATACCTAATAAAGCTGCATCAATATTTAAGGCTGTAGCACCTGCAATAGCGCAAGGGTTAACTAAAAAAATATCAGGTATTGATCTAGCAGAGCTTAATACATTGTTATTTTCTGAAGAAGATGAAGAGAGTGAGGACAAGAATTCTGTAAAGCAAAATAGCTCCGAATTTTCACCTGCTATAAAGGCTTTAGCACAAAATTTAATTAAAGATCATGAAGCTAAAAATAAGAGTATTGAAGTAATAAAAGCTAAGTTAGCTGATTGGGTCAATAAGTTTGAAAAGCAGGAAGGTAAGTCGTTACCTATATTTATTTTTATTGATGAATTAGACCGTTGTCGCCCAAGTTATGCAGTCGAAATGCTTGAGACGATTAAACATATTTTTGATGTTAAAGGTATCGTGTTTGTTGTGGCTACGGATACCGATCAGCTTCAACATACAATTAAATCAATTTATGGTGAAGGCTTTGATGCTAAGATTTATCTAGGCCGCTTTTTTAATAGCCGCTATAGCTTAAAACGACCTGTTTTAAAGGATTTTTTATCAGTACATAGTGATACAACTAAATTTGAATCTGCGTACTTAGAAAGTAAAGATATTGAGCTACTCCCTCGCACAGAAACACCCGAAACCGCTTTAGCTAATATCTCAGTTGTATTGGATGCGTTTAATATACAACCCAGAACAGCCATTCAAATTACTGAACGCATTACTGCCATTATTGCTAATTTACCAAGTGGTAAAAAAGTTGATGTACTTGTGCTCGCTATTTTGTTTTGTATTTATGAAAAAGACCACCCACTTTATGAAGAGATAATTAGTGGGCGATTTCAACGGAAAGAGCCAGACAATAAAGGTGATATACAAAATATAAGTTTGAGTACTTTTTTACAAAAAAATATATTAAAAGAACACCTGTCAGCCGAGTTGACCTATTTTATTGATCCTCAATCATACACTCCCGATTTCTATGATGAGAATTTAGGCCGTAAAAAAAACAACTATTCTGATGGAAAGTATCCAATAATATTTTCTAAATTTATAGATGATATTTTTTGTGAAATATTTTTAAAAAAAAGGCTCTTTGCTATAACTACTATGATTTCTAGTACTGCGGGAGGGAGCGAAAAAAAGTTAAATAGAGTAGAACAACAGTTGGCCAGCAACTCGGTTAAAATCTGTGAGAAAGCAACCACATTATGGTTAAATTATATTTATATAAAAGATGGTTATGGAGAAATTACTAAAGAGCAATATCGTGATTTTATAGAGCTTTCCTCACCATTAGATTACATGGGCGATAGTTAAGTATCTCTGTGCAGCGCGCAGCGCCTCTGTGTACTCGGTGGTAATACTTATCTAATTACCACCAACCTTAGCTGAGCCAAACCACCTCAGCCCCGCACTGCTTAACCCCAGCTCCCGCATGTTAAAGTTCAATAATCTGCCTTTTACCCTTTGTCGTTATGCGCCATAGCCAGCATATCACCTGTGTTTATATTACTTTCTACCGCGTGTTTACCCTTTAAATCACTCAAGAATGACTGCTTAATTTGCACTAGCACCTTAAGATTACAACTGGAAGCTGCGCAGTCGATGTTTTAATAAATACTGGGTTGTTAGGTATTTCAAGTGTGTGCATAAGCCGCTCCAAATTTTATTGACCACTACAATTAGGGTGTTTTCAAAGCTATAACGGGTGGCAAATCAAAAAGGGGTGAAATAATTTTATAAAAAATGTGGGGTTTAGTTACAATAGCCATTCGCAAATATTAAAACTTAACTTTTTAGGCTGTTATGCAACTCATTGAAATAAATAAAGCGCGTTACCGTAAACATTTAAACCGTGTTATTGCAGGATGTGGTATTGGTTTGGCTGTAGGCAGCTTGGCTATATCGCAAACGCTGATTGCTTTATTTCCTGATGAAAGTGGTAGCCACTTTCATTGGAACTTAATAGGCGTTGCTATTACAAGCGTTGGGCTTGCGTGGTTACTTAATAAATACCGTACACATAGCTTTATGACTGAAGTTGTTTATGTGTGGGAGCTCAAAAAAGCACTTAATAAAATAACCCGTAAAATGGCTAAGTTAAAAGCTGCTGGCCGTGAAGGCAATGCCGATGCGTTATTAGCGATTCACTATAGCTACGCGGGCTCTCGGTTATTGTGGCAGCTAGACGATAATCTAATCACTATGGACGATTTAGCCATTAAACAAGCTGAGCTTGAATCAGTTGCAGCACAACATAACGTAACGCTTAATGTTGAAGATTACGATGAAAGCATTTTAAAACAGTTTTAAAGCTTAGGTTTTTAAATTAGTTAGAGGAGCCTTAATGAAAAAAGTACTCATAGTTTGTTTAGGTAATATTTGCCGCTCGCCAACTGCTGAGGCGGTGTTAAAAGCCCGCGCTAAAAAGCTAGGCGTTAACGTTAAAGTTGATTCGGCAGGCACTATTGGTTATCACGAAGGTAAAACGCCTGATAGTCGTTCAATGGCAACAGGGGAGAAGCGCGGTTACAGCTTTAAAGGTATTTATTCGCGTAAAGTACGCAGTAGCGACTTTACTGAATTTGATTTAATTTTAGCGGCCGATACGCAAAACTTAGCTGATTTAAAAGCCCAGTGCCCTGAGCATTTACAGTACAAATTAGCGCTGTTTTTAGAATATGGGGAGCAAGCCCAAAGCGCTATTCCCGATCCTTATTACGGCGGCGATGATGGCTTTGAAAATGTGCTCGATTTAATAGAAGCGGCTAGCGATAAAATACTCGCTAAAATTTAGGACTAATTTATAAAGTTAAAAAGCGCCAAATGGCGCTTTTATATTTTAGCTTAGCGGTTAATTTTAAAGTCGAGTTGTACCTGAGAAATAGCGCTAACAGGTTTGCCATTTTCAAACTTTGGCGCGTAACGCCATTGCTCAAGCGCTGCTTTGGCTGATTTTTCAAATGCGCTGCCGCCTTCAGAGCTAAGTACTTTTGGGTTTTTTACAAAGCCAGCTGCGTCTACCTCAAACTCCATAACAACGCTACCATCGGTACTAAATCTGGCTTTGTTAACTGGGTATTTAGGATTAACACGGTAAAGCGGCGTTTGCTCTTGCGATTCTTTCCATGGCACCATTTGAGCGATAGCTAGGCAATGTTTAGTTGCTTCTTCGCTTTTACCTTGCTTTTCGTACAGGCCTACAAGCTTTGAATGAGCTGTTAGCTCTGCACGGTGATCAAAGTTTAAGTTACTATCCAATACAGTTACTATCCAATACAGTTACTATCCAATACAGTAACTATACGGTTTAGCCTTTCAATTGCTTGATTGTATCTTTTACGACCCTCTGCGAATGAGGCCATTAAAAAATCGGCTTTTATGCGCTCTAGTGAGTTTTCAGGTAAGTTTTCTTGGTAGTATTCGTCGGCTTCTTCTAGGTAGTTTTTAGCCTCACGATATTTTTTAGAACTAAACTTTTTAGCCAGTAGCGTTGCAGCTTCAAGTTTCATGTCGGCTACAAACTTAGGGTTATTTTGTGTTTTAGCTATACCTATTACTTGTTCTAAAAAGTTAGCTGCTTTGTAAGCTGATGTTGTGTAGTTAGCTTTTCCGAGCAGTGCATCAACTGTTTCTATTGATTGTTTGCCGTGATTAGCCGCTAAAATAGTATGGGCTTCATCATAAAGTGCAAAACGTTGTTCGTTTAGCTCATCGCCGTAGCCTTTAATAGCTTTAGCGTAGTTAATAGCTAAGTTAGCGGTGTTATCTGAGCTTTCACCATAAACAGCTTTACCTGATGTGTAAGCAAGTTTGGCAGTTTGTTGTACGTTTTGTCTGCTTTAACTGCTGCTAAATAGCTTTGGTATGCTTGGTTAAATACCGTTTGAGGATCGCTTGCTTGGCTTGCAAGTACTGTAGTACTTAAAGTGGTTGCGCTTAAAGCAGACAAACTTAAACCTATAAATAAAGCGAGTTGCTGACGTTTCATAATAATCCCTATCGTTGTTTAAAATACAAAATACCAAACGTGCCTGTAGGTGTCACTGATTAAGGTAAATCAACGTAAATAATATTGGCGGTTATTTGTATTAATTTATTGCTTAACAATCATTGAAAATAACGCCTGTCGTCGCCATATAATTGCCATAAACAGTCTTGTACTACGGTGTATTTATCCTATTTTGTGATACTATCACTTTATTGTCGTGTCGTAGTTATTTAAATATTTGGATTTGTCGTGGCGCAAGTAAGAGCAAGAGTCCAGCTTAAAGTTGGCAGAAATAGTGATATCCCTGCAGAAATAATCTCATTTACTGATTTAAAAGATGGTAAAGAACATATTGCTATGGTGTTTAACAACGCCGATACAGAGCAAGATGTACCGCTTATTCGTATGCATTCTGAGTGCCTAACGGGCGATGTATTTTACTCATCGCGTTGTGATTGTGGTGAGCAGCTAAATGAATGTATTGAAATGATGCACGAGCAAGGCGGTATTTTATTGTATTTACGCCAAGAAGGCCGTGGCATTGGTTTATACAACAAAATAGACGCTTACGTATTGCAATCGCAAGGTATGAACACCTACGAAGCTAATAATCATTTAGGCTTTGCTGATGATTTACGTGACTTTTCGGATGCGGTATTAATGCTCAATGCGCTTAATTTAAGTCACGTTAAATTAATGACTAATAATCCTAAAAAGCTTAATGCATTAAAAGATGCCGGTATTAATGTTGACTCGGTTGTGGGCACACATGCGCACATTAAAGCGGGTGTTGCGGGTAATAAATCGTACCTAGAAACAAAAATTAAGCATGGCGCGCATATGTTAGATATTAAGAAAATTAAAAAACCTTAATCATTTAATTGCGTTTCGTCTATTAATCCCCCCTCACGCCAAGTTATACTTGGCGTGTTTCGTTTTAAATTAAGAGCAAGTATGTCTACACAATTACGAATTTTTAAAGCCGATGCAGGGCTAAAGTGGTTAAAAGCCGGATGGCTTATTTTTAAAACCCAGCCAGCAACCTTTATTTTTATGCATTTATTTATTGGTATTGTAGGGCTGCTGTCTTTATTTTTACCGCTGCTGCAAGTAGTAGCAGCACTAGCTACGCCATTTTTAACCGCAGGGTTTTACCAAGCGGTGCTTAGTAAGCAGCAGGGCGGAAAAATTATGCTAGCCGATATTCTCAAGCCATTTACGGCTAAGGGAAATCGCTTAGGGTTATTGCGTTTAGCACTTTATCAAATGGGTGCGGGCATTTTAATGGCGTTACTTGCTAATGGCTTATTTGCCGATGCAGTAGCTGTTATGAGCCAACCAGGACTTGATCCAAACGTAGCACTTGAACAAATGCTTGAGAGTATTTCGGGCGCGAATGTCATTTTGTTTTTTATGGCAATGCTAATTTATTTAACGGCGTTTGCTTACGCTGTACCGCTTGTTTATTTTAGTAAAGAAACACGTATTTTAACGGCGCTTAAAAAATCGTTAATGGTGTTTTATCATAACATTTTGCCACTTGGCGTTTTTGGCCTTATTTGCGCATTATTTATGGCGCTTTCGATGTTCTTATCGTTCTTACCACTGTTGATTTTAATGCCGATTTGCTACATTAGCTTTTTTGTATCTTATCAAGCCATTTTTATGCCTGTTGTACCACCAAGTGACGACATTAATGTTAAGCCACTTAGCAGTGAAACAAGCGGGCGTTTTGACGCTTAATGGATGATAAATTAAAGCAAAAACTAAAAAACTATGTACTTTGGTTACTAGGGCGCCAAGAATATTCGCGTCGAGAGTTAACGCTCAAATTACAGCAAAAAGAAGCGACAGAAGAGTTTATTGAAACGCTGCTTGATTGGTGCGAAAAGCATAATTTTATTAACGAGCAGCGATACTGTGAAGGCTTTGTAAGAAAACACATATTTAAATGCCACGGGCTTAAGCGAATACAAAGCGAAGCTATGGGCAAAGGGATTGATCGTTCGCTACTTGAATTGGTAGTTGAAGAGCTTGAAGTAGATTGGTTTGAGCTTGCGCAGGATGCGTACAATAAAAAATATTCGAATACACCGCCAAACCTCGATTACAAAGATAAAGCTAAGCGCGTGCGCTACTTAATGTATCGGGGTTTTAGCTACGATGAAATTAATTTTGCAATGCAAGCACAGTAAATACAGGTGAGACTTTCAAATGCAGCACATGACTACCGCACAAATTAGGCAACAGTTTTTAGACTTTTTTGCCAGCAAGCAACATCAAATAGTACCTTCTAGCTCGCTTATACCGGGTAACGATGCCACGTTGTTATTTAACAATGCCGGCATGGTGCAATTTAAAGATGTATTTTTAGGCGCAGAAAGCCGCCCTTATACACGTGCGACAAGTTCGCAGCGCTGTGTACGTGCTGGCGGTAAGCATAACGATTTAGAAAACGTAGGCTACACTGCTCGCCACCATACATTTTTTGAAATGTTAGGTAATTTCAGCTTTGGTGATTACTTTAAGCAAGATGCAATTAAATTTGCGTGGGAGTTTTTAACTGAGGTTGTAAAACTACCAAAAGAAAAGCTGTTAGTAACTATTTACCATGATGACGAAGAAGCCTTTGGCTACTGGGCTAACGATATAGGCTTACCTGAAGATCGTATTATTCGTATTGCGACCTCTGACAACTTTTGGTCTATGGGCGATACTGGTCCATGTGGTCCGTGTTCTGAAATATTTTATGACCACGGCGAGCATATTTGGGGCGGACCTCCGGGCACTCCCGAGGAAGACGGCGACCGTTTCATCGAAATTTGGAACCTTGTATTTATGCAATACAACCGTCAAAGCGACGGTACTATGTTGCCTCTACCTAAGCAATCTGTTGATACGGGAATGGGCCTTGAGCGTATTTCTGCAATTTTGCAGGGTGTGCATTCAAACTACGAAATCGATTTATTCCAAGGCTTAATTGCAGCAGCTGCAAGTGTAACTAACGCGCAAGATATGGACGATAAGTCACTACGCGTAGTGGCGGATCATATTCGTTCGTGTGCGTTTTTAATCTCTGACGGTGTTATGCCATCTAACGAAGGGCGTGGCTATGTACTACGTCGTATTATTCGTCGTGCTGTGCGCCACGGTAATAAGTTAGGTGCGCAAGGTTCGTTTTTCTATAAGTTAGTTGCTGCGCTAATTGAGCAAATGGGTCAAGCGTACCCAGAGCTTGCTAAGCAACAAGAAATTATCGAAAAAGTATTACGCATTGAAGAAGAACAGTTTGGTAAAACACTTGAACGTGGCTTAGCTATTTTAGAAGAAAGCTTAAGTGACCTTAAAGGCGATATTATACCGGGCGACTTAGTATTTAAACTTTACGACACGTATGGTTTTCCAGCTGATTTAACGGCCGATGTTGCGCGTGAGCGCCAGATGACGATTGATCATCAAGGCTTTGAAGAGTGCATGGCTGTACAACGTAAAACAGCGCAACAAGCGGGTAAGTTTGGTGCTGATTACAATGAGCAATTAAAATCAGAAAAGCTTACTGAGTTTAAAGGCTACGACAGCACGCACCATAGCGCGACAGTGGTAGAAATTTTTGCCGGTGGCGAAGCTGTTCAGTTATTAGAAGATGGTCAACAAGGTATTGTAGTATTAGACCGCACACCGTTTTATGCTGAATCAGGCGGCCAAACGGGTGACACGGGTACTATTACAGTTGCTGGTGGCGAATTTAATGTTACTAATACCACTAAACTTGGTAATGCTTTTGCTCACCACGGTACTGTACAAGGGCGTATTGGCGTTAACGATAAAGTGGATGCGACTATTGATGATGCACGCCGCGATAGCATTAAGAAAAACCACACAGCTACACATATTTTACACGAAGCACTACGCCAATTATTAGGCGACCATGTAGGCCAAAAAGGCTCACTTGTTCAGCCTGATCGTTTACGTTTTGACTTTTCGCACTTTGAAGCAGTTACAAAAGATGAGCTACGTGAAATTGAGCGTGTAGTTAATGACGAAATTCGTCGTAACTTTGCACTTAATACTGAGCTTATGGCTATTGATGATGCTAAAGCGAAAGGTGCTATGGCGTTGTTTGGCGAAAAGTATGATGACGAAGTACGCGTAGTTACTATTGGTGACTACTCTATTGAGCTTTGTGGTGGTACTCACGTTGAGCGCGCAGGCGATATTGGTTTATTTAAAATAGTATCTGAAAGCGGTATTGCAGCAGGCGTTCGCCGTATTGAAGCGGTAACTGGTGCTGATGCAGTTGCTTATGTTAGCGAGCAAGAGCAACAATTACATGATGTAGCTGCTTTAGTTAAAGGCGATAGCGCATCGGTACTTGAAAAAGTTACTGCGTTACTTGAAAAGTCTAAAGGTCTTGAAAAGCAAATTGCGCAACTTAACGATAAGTTAGCAAGTGCAGCTGGCGCGTCTTTACTTGACTCGATTGTTGAAATTAACGGCGTTAAGCTACTTGTAGCAAACGTTGAAGGTACTGAATCTAAAGCGCTTCGCGGTATGGTTGACGACCTTAAAAACAAAATTGGCTCAGGTGTTATTGCACTGGGTGTTGCCAGTGGCGACAAAGTAAGCCTAATTGCTGGTGTAACTAAAGACTTAACAGGCAAAGTAAAAGCCGGTGAGTTAGTTAACCACATGGCAGGCCAAGTAGGTGGTAAAGGTGGCGGTCGTCCAGATATGGCACAAGCTGGTGGTAGTGAGCCACAAAACCTTGCTGCTGCACTAGATAGCGTTACAGCTTGGTTAACTGAGCGTACTTAAGCCTAAGTGGCGCTTATTGTTCAAAAATTCGGTGGCACTTCGGTCGGCTCGATAGAGAGAATTGAAGCGGTCGCCGACCTTGTTGTAAAAACCAGACAACAAGGACACCAAGTGGTTGTGGTGCTCTCGGCTATGTCGGGAGAAACCAACCGCTTAATTAATCTCGCCAAACAAATTGATACTCGCCCGAGTAGCCGTGAACTAGATGTACTAATTAGCACCGGAGAGCAGGTTTCTGTATCACTACTTGCTATGGCTATTATAAAACGTGGCCACTCTGCTGTGAGCTTATTAGCCGATCAAGTCAATATTTTAACCGATAACATGTTTGGTAAAGCTCGTATTGCAGAGGTTGCTGCTACGCGTTTGAAGCATGAGCTTGAGCATAATCGTATTGCTATTATTGCTGGGTTTCAGGGGCGTGATGTTGAGGGCAATATTACAACGCTTGGGCGCGGCGGCACTGATACATCGGCTGTAGAAATAGCAGCGGCTATAAAAGCTGACGAATGCCAGATCTATACAGACGTTGACGGCGTATATACTACAGATCCTCGTGTTGAACCTAACGCGCGCAGAATGAGCCAAGTTACCTTTGCCGAAATGCTAGAACTGGCAAGTTTAGGGGCGAAAGTTTTGCATATTCGCTCAGTAGAAGCCGCAGGAAAACATAATGTGCCACTTAGGGTGCTTTCGAGCTTTAATCCCGATAAAGGTACATTAATAAGTTTTGAGGAGAACGATATGCCAAGCAAGGTTGTATCGGGGATTGCGTTTAATCGTGACGAATGTTTAATTAAGGTACAAGGTGTGCCAACGGGCACGCAATATCTTTCAAAAATATTGAAACTTTTTGCCGAAAATGGCATCGAAATAGATATGATTAATCAAGTTAATCATAACTTTGAAAAAATAGACTATGCTTTTACTGTGCACTCGAATGATTATCTGCAAGCACTTGAATTATTGAGTGAAGATCAAGCTCAGCTCAGTGCTCAAAATATAAGCGGATTGCAAGCAGTAGCTAAAGTTTCTGCTGTTGGCATGGGTATGAAATCACATTCTGGTGTCGCTAGTTTATTTTTTGATGCATTAGCGCAGGAAAATATTAATGTGGTTTTAGTCTCGACTTCAGAGATTAAAATTTCAGTTTTAATAGATGAAAAGTACTTAGAGTTGGCTGTTCGTGCATTACACAAGGCATTTTTAACAGAAAATGGATAGATTGCGAGTTTTTACTTACTTTTCAGTCTAATTTTCATTAGTATGTTTAAGCGGAATCTTATAATTTTTATTGGAACATGGGAGCAAGAGAATGCTAATACTAACTCGTAGAGTAGGTGAAACCCTAATGATCGGTGACGAAGTAACAGTTACTGTTCTAGGTGTTAAAGGAAATCAAGTTCGAATCGGTGTTAATGCACCAAAAGACGTATCAGTGCATCGTGAAGAGATTTACATGCGCATACAAGCTGAAAAGTCGAACCCTAATCCGGGCAATGCTTAATCAACACGTATACATAGTTGAGTAATTAACTCAACTAGACTAAAAGCCACTCACTGAGCTGTCTCTTGATCACAAGTCTGACTCAAGAGATTTTGCTAAATCGTAGCCTTCCAGGATGGCTTGTAACTTAAGCCATCCTT
>NZ_AUTL01000268.1:0-21642 GCF_000498015.1 Pseudoalteromonas sp. TAE79 | reverse complement strand
CTTTTTCTCCGGCAAGAGATTTTACAATGAGACATTACAAACAACTGACCTATGCGCAAAGATGCCAGATCGCCGTTCTAAAGAAAAGTGGTTTTACGCAACAAAGTATTGCTGAGCTAACTAATTTATCGCAATCTACGATTTCAAGAGAGCTTTCTAGAAATACAGGTAAGCGAGGTTACAGACACAAACAAGCTCATGAGCGGGCTTTGTTTCGCCGAAGAAGTGTAAGAAAACCGCTTAAGATGACACCTGAAATGATGGCTTTAATTACCCAGAAGCTTAATGAGAAGTGGAGCCCTGAACAAATAACGGGATGGTTGCGTAAAGAAAGTGAACGGTCTGTCAGCCATGAACGCATTTATCTGTATATCTGGGAAGATAAAAAAGCAGGTGGTGAGTTATACCTACATCTGCGCCGACACGGTAAGAAATATCACAAGCGCAGTCATGGTAAAACAAACCGAGGGCAAATAAAAAATCGCGTTAGCATTGAAGAACGCCCACAAATAGTTGATGAGAAAGGTCGTATCGGAGATTGGGAAATAGATACCGTCATAGGTAAAGGTCATCGAGGCGCCCTTGTTACCATTGTAGAGCGGGTCACCCAATTCACTGTATCAACGCAGGTGGCAGGCAAAACAGCACAAGCCGTCACTGCGGCGACGATAGAACTATTAAGGCCATATAGGTCAGCGCTTCATAGCATCACGGCTGACAATGGAAAAGAGTTCGCTTATCACGAGCAAATCACAGAGGCTTTAAGTGTTCCTGTTTATTTTGCTCACCCTTATCACTCATGGGAGCGCGGATTGAATGAAAACACGAATGGATTACTACGCCAGTATTGGCCGAAGAGCACAGATTTTAAGGCGGTAACACCAGCGCAGGTTATACCAGTACTTGAGCAACTTAATAATCGTCCGAGGAAGACACTTGGATTTGAAACGCCTGCAAAATTGATGCAGGATCACTTGGCGGCTAAAGCCGCCTAAACGTTATGCACTTCAGATTTGAATCCGCGATGTTTATGCAGTTTGTAAACTTAAAATAAGTAACTTAACCAAACTTACCACTCACAAAAGGATTTGTTTTCTTTTCAAATCCCACCGTAGTGTCGCTACCATGTCCTGCCAGTATTTTAGTATTATCAGGTAAGGTTAAAATATGCGTCTTAATCGACTCTATAAGTTGTTCACTGTTCCCCTTAGGGAAGTCAGTGCGCCCTACTGAGCCTTTAAAAATAACATCACCTACAATAACGCATTCATTCTCTTGTTGATAAAACACAATATGACCAGGTGTATGCCCTGGGCAATGCTTCACTAAAAAGCTAAGTTTACCTACGCTCACGGTATCGTTATGGTTTAGCCAAATATCCGGATAAAAAGGCTCAATGGGTTTAAACCCGAACATTTGTGCTTGCATAGGTAAGTTTTCAAACCAGAAGTGCTCATCTTTTTGTGGGCCAATAATTTGTACGTTAAATTGATTACGTAAAATATCAGCCCCACCCACATGATCTAAATGCCCGTGCGTTAACCAAATAGCACTTAATGCTAGTTTATGCTCATTAAGGGCTGCTACTATTTTATCAGGGTCGCCACCTGGGTCTATGACTACGGCTTGTTTAGTTTCACTACACCAAATAATACGACTATTTTGTGCAAATGCAGTGACGAGTATGGTTATAATTTGCATATTAAATTTCTTTACTTTTTTGATCCGGGATAACAACTTCTTCTTCGAATGACATAAGTATTGGATACTTTAAGTACGCTTGATCATAAAATGGACTTTGCTCATATAACCAATTTAATCGTGCCTCTGCGTCACTCGCGAATGATTTATCTTTAAGTTTTTCATCAAACTTAAGCGCAAGCTTTGGGTTATCTTTTAGCATTTGGCGTGCATACGGAATTAGCGCATAGTTTTCCATATATTCAGTACGCTGAAAAATAGTATTAAACTCACCCCACGCAAAAAATGAATCAGGGGCTTCAGGGTGCAATAAATGAACCGCTAATTCGCCTGCTTTTTGTTGGGTATTTACTTGGTACCAACCATCTAAATCTACATTTATAGCAGGGACGTAATCAAAAGTTGCTGATACTCTAAAACGCCCTTCAAATGGTGCTTTATCAAACGTGTAGTCTGCCACCTTTGCAACTTTCAAAGGCTGTGTGTTTGCCCCTTCAAGTTTATTAATAGAGACACCATGTAACTTTAGTTTCTTAATTATATTGCGATATACAGGCGGAATAAAAAAAGCTTTAGGTACTTCAACTGTATGTTGTACATCTTTTTGCCAATAAATAGATAAGTCAGTATATGTATGTGCTTTACCCAAATACTTCACTTCATTTTGACCCGAAAGTGAATTCATGCTTGATGAATATTCAATGCCTTTAAACTGTGCAATAGTATCTGCTTGTTTGGCATAGCCACGCTTTACAATTAACTGTTTAGGAACAAATTCTTGTTCTTTTTTTACTGCATTAGCTAATTCATGACTGTGCTTTGATAGCGCAGTAATAGCACCATCTAAAAATACATAAGTTCCCAATACACGTTGCTTGTAAGGCTTCAATGAATGATTTTCGACTAAAATAGTCGGCAATGACTTTAAATCCCCCCAACCATTTGAAAAACGTGGCGTAGCAACCCATCCCGCTAACCCTTTTTTAAAGTCGCGTTTATCCATAACAAAAACAAGTGGTCCTGGGATGTGTCCTTGCTTCGCTAGCGTATCGTCAATGAGAGGTTTAAAAAACTGGTTTAATGTATCCGATACCGCAGGCGATTCGCTCGAAAATACCGGATTGTAACCATAAGTCACATCGTATTGGTAATCTGCGCCGTCGGTAACGTGTACATCAATGTATAAATTTGGGTTGTAGTCGTTAATAACCTTTAAAACACTTCTAACTTCTGGGGTATCTAATTTAGTAAAATCACGATTTAAATTAAGGTTATTAGCATTTGTTCTAAAGCCCATTTTTGCAGGGCCCCGTTGATTAATGCGATTGAATGCACTGCTACGTTCGTGACCATCTACATTTAAAATAGGAATAAATAATATGTTTACCTTTTTTAAAATGTCACGGCGCTTACCCGTCGCTATATCTCTGAGTAACATGAACATGGCATCTTTACCGTCTATTTCCCCAGAATGTATTCCTGCCTGGATAAAAATAGTTGGCTTAGTGCTATTAGCCATTTGCCTTGCTTCAAAAAAACCTTGCTCACTGGCAATTAGCATTTTTATTGCACGCTTACTATTACTATAGCCAATGGTTTGAGATTGAAACTGAGTAGGGTTTGCAGCAACTAACCTATCTACAAATGCCATTGTATTTGCATAATCGGGCGACGCTTCACCTGCAGATAACTCGAAGTCAGTAGTTAACGGCCCTTGTTTTTGTAAAAGCTCTACGCTTTTCCCCTGCCACTCAATGAGTGGAGGTAAGTGTGCGTCATACGCCACACTTGCAGATAAAATTAGTAAACTTGCAAACATAAAATTCTCTAACAAACGCCTTAATTATATAAATTATATCAACTAAATTTTTTATAATGAGGAAACTGCGGTGATTCAACAAAAAAATGCAGCCAAATACATCTCACTCATTCGCACCTGTATTTTTAGGCTTTATAACCTTATTAAATATTATACCAATCCGCAGTAATACTTAATCATTTTGCGGGGCTAAACATGTCGCTACCTGCGTTAAAAAACTCTCATTTACGACTGCATGGATGCAGAAGGTAGAGCAATGCAGAAGCAATTGCCGAGAACAACTAAATAGCGAATTTTTTGCCTAGCTATCAATACGTTTTTACGCTCTCAAAATAGATCCTTTAATTAAGCGAATTGGTATTACTCATTGGTTTAAGTTACTAAATTACAGGCACAAAAAAAGGAGCCATAGGCTCCTTTTTAATACTTATATAAAAAAGCTTAAGCGGCTAGGCCTTCTTTTGCTTTTTCTACAAGCGCTGCGAATGCAACTTGGTCGTAAACAGCGATATCTGCAAGGATCTTACGATCGATTTCTACAGAAGTCTTTTTAAGACCATTGATAAAACGGCTGTAAGACAGACCATTTTGACGTGAAGCAGCATTGATACGTGCAATCCATAATTGACGGAAAGTACGTTTCTTCGCACGACGGTCACGGTAAGCGTATTGACCCGCTTTAGTAACAGCCTGGAAAGCTACGCGGTAAACACGTGAACGTGCTCCGTAGTAACCTTTTGCTTGTTTTAAAACTTTTTTGTGACGTGCACGTGCGACAACGCCGCGTTTAACTCTTGCCATTTCTAAAAACCCCTATTAAGCGAACGGTAACATACGTGAAACTAGACCATGGTCATTTTTATGAACCATCATCTTAGGACGTAGGTGTAACTTACGCTTAGAAGTTTTCTTAGTCAGAATATGACGAAGATGCGCTTGTTTACGCTTGAAACCGCCAGAAGCAGTCTTTTTGAAACGCTTAGCAGCGCCACTGTGACTTTTTAGCTTATAAGCCATTGCAATAACTCCAATTGTATTGCTTTTAAATTAGTAAGCAGGCGTGAGATATATTTCTATAGCTCCACTTTTAGGCCTAACTTACTGCCATGTTCCGGTGAAGACCCAACATAAATGCCGCAATCTTGCTTTAAGACCGGTTAACTCAGGTGAATATTCGCATATTGCTTGCAGACCTGAGCTAATTTCGGTGCGTATTATCGCTTAAAAATTATTTTTTAGCAACAGGCGCCATCATCATAACCATTTGGCGGCCTTCAACACGATTTGGGAAAGACTCAACTACTGCAAGCTCTTCTAAATCGGCTTTGATACGGTTTAATAATTCTATACCAATTTCTTGGTGAGCCATTTCACGACCACGGAAGCGGATAGTAATCTTAGCTTTATCGCCAGCTTCTAAGAACTTACGTAAGTTGCGAAGCTTAACCTGATAATCACCTTCATCCGTACCAGGACGGAATTTGATTTCTTTTATCTGGATTTGCTTTTGCTTCTTCTTCTGCTCTTTTAGTTCTTTGCTTTTTTCAAAGATGAACTTACCGTAGTCCATGATTCTACAAACAGGCGGCTCAGCGTTTGGACTGATCTCAACAAGATCAACACCCGCTGCATCGGCCATAGTTTGCGCGTCTTGTAATGACTGAATTCCAGCTTGTTCGCCTTCAATGTCAATTAAACGAACTTCTTGCGCTGTAATTTCTTCGTTAATACGATTTTTTTGAGCTGTTTGTTGCCCTTTCTTGCCGCCTCTAATAGTACGTTCCTCCAAGAATATCAATAATATAAGCGTGTAAATGGCTGTTTGTTAATGCCTTACACGCTCGATTTTTACTGTCGATTTTTAATTTCTTCACTAATTTTAGCTACAAAATCATCAACATTAAATTTGCCAAGGTCTTCACCTGTGCGAGTACGCACTGCTACTTCTTGCTGTTCAACTTCTTTATCGCCAACAACAAGTAAATATGGAATACGCTTCAGTGTATGCTCACGGATTTTAAAGCCAATCTTCTCATTTCTCAAGTCAGCAGCGGCTCTAATTCCAAGTTTATTTAATTTTTGTACAACTTCTTTAACATAAGGAGCCTGTTTATCGGTAATATTCATAATTACCACTTGCTTAGGCGCAAGCCACGTTGGGAATAAACCAGCGTACTCTTCAGTTAAAATGCCAATAAAGCGTTCAATAGAACCTAAAATAGCACGATGTATCATTACAGGTGTACGACGCTCGTTATTTTCTGCCACATAAGTAGCACCTAAACGACCCGGTAATGCAAAGTCTAATTGCACTGTACCACACTGCCACGCTCTGTCTAAACAATCGTACAAAGTAAATTCAATCTTCGGACCGTAAAACGCGCCTTCGCCCGGAAGATAATCAAATTCAATATCGTTTAGCTTAAGTGCATCAGCTAAAGCAAGCTCTGCTTTATCCCACATATGGTCTTCACCAATGCGTTGTTCTGGGCGAGTAGATAGCTTAACTACAATCTTCTCAAATCCGAATGTTTCATATGTATCATAAACCATCTTAATACACGCTGACACTTCGTCCATTATCTGCTCTTCAGTACAGAAAATGTGAGCGTCATCTTGTGTAAAGCCACGTACACGCATTAAACCGTGTAGTGCACCTGATGGTTCATTACGGTGACAACAACCAAATTCAGCCATACGAAGTGGTAAATCACGGTACGATTTTAAACCTTGGTTAAAGATTTGTACGTGACCAGGGCAGTTCATTGGTTTAATTGCGTATTCACGTTTTTCAGACTCAGTGGTAAACATTGCTTCTGAATATTTTTCCCAGTGACCTGATTTTTCCCAAAGTGAACGGTCCATCATCATTGGACCTTTTACTTCTTCGTACTCATATTCGCGTAATTTTTCACGTACAAATTCTTCAAGCTCGCGGTAAATGCTCCAACCATCGTTGTGCCAAAATACCATGCCTGGCGCTTCTTCTTGCCAATGCCATAAATCAAGCGCTTTACCAATACGACGGTGATCGCGTTTTTCAGCTTCTTCAAGGCGCTTTAAATACGCTTTAAGTTGCTTTTTATCGCCCCACGCGGTGCCGTAAATGCGTTGTAGCATTTTGTTTTCTGAATCACCACGCCAATATGCACCCGCCACTTTCATTATTTTAAAGTTTTGGCAAAATTTCATGTTAGGAACGTGAGGTCCACGACACATGTCTACATATTCTTCGTGATGATATAACCCAGGACGGTCATCTTTAGCGATGTTTTCGTCCAAAATTTCTATTTTGTATGTTTCGCCACGCGCTTCAAATGTATCGCGTGCTTCTTGCCAGCTTACTGTTTTTTTCACTACGTCGTAGTTGGTTTTTGCAAGTTGCAGCATACGCTTTTCAATTGCTTCAAGATCATCTTGTGATAATGAGTGTTCCATATCGATATCGTAGTAAAAACCGTTATCAATGGTAGGACCAATTGCCATTTTTGCGTCTGGGAAAAGTTGCTTAACTGCATGACCGATTAAGTGAGCACAAGAGTGACGAATGATTTCAAGTCCGTCGTCGTCTTTAGCGGTAATGATCTCAAGACGAGAGTCTTCACAAATTTTATCACATGCATCAACACGGTCACCATTTACACGGCCCGCAATGGTCGCTTTAGCTAAACCAGGACCAATGTCGTTTGCAACATCAAGCGTGCTTACAGGGTTTTCAAAACTACGTTGACTTCCGTCTGGAAGAGTAATAACTGGCATTATAAATCCTTGCTACAGTGGTGACACCTACAATGTATCACGTGTATTTTTAATAAATTAAATGAGAATGACTCGACAACGCTTTTACGAATAAGCATTGACTAATATATGTAGATGAGGAGTCTATTCAACTACAAAGATATATTGTCGCGTGCCGCGCATTTAATTACAAGTTTAAAGGGGTGAAATCCACCCGTTTTATCCACAAAATGTAGCTTTTAAAGCAAAAAAATCATTTTATTAAAATATAAAAGCATCAATGCATTAATTACGCGCCTACAACTATACCCACACTCGCATTTTAATGTGCGTTGCGTATAATACTGCGTAATTAAGTTATTTTAGAGAATAAACATGAGAACATGTGGTGTAGAAATTACCGGTAGTGATGTACTACTTTGTATTTTAAGTAAAGATAATGACGTATTTGATATTCGCGATGTGCGCCAAACACGCTTTACCTTAGGTAACGGTAACGACACTGAAGTAATGCGTAAATTTCAATTCGATTTTGCAAAATTAATGCAAGATTACCAAATTGATTCTGTTGCAATTCGTGAGCGTCAGCCTAAAGGTAAATTTGCTGGCAGTGCAAAAGGCTTTAAAATGGAAACTGCAATTCAATTAATCGACAACTTAGATGTACGTTTATTTACTACAACTGAAGTTAAAGAGCAGTTAAAACGCAACCCCATCCCTATTGATTTTGAAGAAACAGGCCTTAAAAAGTACCAAGAAAATGCTTTTGTAAACGCTTACGTTTACATCATGAAAAAAACATACCGCAGCGACGAAATGTAAACTCATTACTCGTTTAAAAACGCGTACTTACATTGTAAGACGCGTTTTTTTGTGTCTAAAAAGTAGTATTAGCTTTTATTAATCTAATAATACATTAGTCTAACTGCACTTCTCTTTGTCGACAATATGTGTTTATTTTAACTTTGTAGTTTACATAACTCACACACATTTTCATGGAGAGAGCAATGCACACACACACTATTGCGGTAAAAGAAGTAGAGAAAATAAATCACTTTCCGTTAGCTCAAAGCTACTTTAAAGGTATACAAAGCACACCTTTAACAAATTCAACTATAGGCGAGTACTTTGACTTTATTGTCGACAAAACCCAGAGGCGTTAGCTGTTGTAGTTCATCACCAAGGTATTAGATTAACGTATAAAGAATTTCAAAAAAAAGTTAATCAGCTTGCGAAGGGGTTACTTGCCCTTGGCGTAAAACCAGGTGAGCGCGTTGGTATTTGGTCTCCTAATAATATTGAGTGGTGCTTAACCCAATTTGCAACGGCAAAAATTGGCGCAATAATGGTGTGCATCAACCCGGCCTATCGTCCTAACGAATTACAATATGCTTTAAATAGTGTTGAATGCTCTACTCTGATCACAGCATCAAATTTTAAAGGCAGTGATTACTTAGAAATGCTTAATTTTTTAGCGCCAGAACTTGCAACTTGCGATAAAGACACACTTAATTTAAAAGCACTACCCACTCTTAAAAATATAATCCGCATTGGCGATGAAGCATCTCCTGGTATGTACTCTTTTAATGATGTTATTAACTTGCCAACATCAGCACATGAGCTTGAATTAAAAGCAATAGGTGCAAACTTAAATGCTGAGCAAGACATCAATATACAATTTACAATTTACAATTTACATCAGGCACAACAGGTAACCCAAAAGGCGCAACGCTCACTCATAAAAACATTTTAAATAATGCGCTATTCGTCGCCGAATCTATGCACTTTACGAGCGATGACAAGTTATGTATCCCTATCCCGTTATATCATTGCTTTGCAATGGTATTGGGTAGCTTATTGTGTGTTAGTAAAGGTGCAGCAGCCATTTATCCTAGTGATTCGTTCGATGCAAAAACCACACTCGATGTAGTTCAACAAGAAGGATGTACAGCGCTGCACGGTGTACCTACTATGTTTATTAGTGAGCTTGAGCTGAGTAATTTTACCGATTATGACCTAAGCACTTTACGCACGGGTGTAATGGCAGGCTCTACATGCCCAGAGCAAGTAATGCGCAAAGTACAAACACAAATGAACATGCATCAAGTACTGATTGCTTACGGGCAAACCGAGTGCAGCCCCATAAACAACATTACCGAAACAGACTCTTCAATTGAGCGGCAAGTAACGACGGTTGGCCGCGCCCTTGCTCATACCGAGGTTAAAATAATTGACGAGCTGGGTAACATTCAAAAAATTGGTCAACCTGGCGAAGTGTGTAGTAAAGGTGCAGGCATAATGCGCTGCTATTGGAATGACGAAGCTAAAACAAAAGCCACTATAGATGACGAAGGGTGGCTGCACTCTGGCGATTTAGGTGTCATGGATACAGAAGGGTTTGTCACGATTGTTGGGCGTATAAAAGATATGATTATTCGCGGCGGCGAAAACATTTACCCTCGAGAAATAGAAGAAGTACTTTACACCTACCCTGGCATTCAAGATGCTGCCATATTTGGTATAACCGATGAAAAGTATGGCGAGGAAGTGTGCGCTTGGATCCAACCAAAAGAAGACGCTGTGCTTGATGAGCAAGCAATTCGTGAGTTTTTAAAAGACAAACTAGCCTACTTTAAAATGCCACGACATATCCGCTTTGTAGAAAACTACCCAATGACAGTAACAGGTAAACTGCAAAAATTTAAAATGCGCGAGCAAATGCAAGAAGAGCTAAGCGACAACGCTTTTTCCTAGTTTCGTCTTTAAGTAACTGAGGCTCTGGATAGGGAATTTATCTCAGAGCTATGTTCAGAGCTAGCAGCGTTAAATTTACGTATGTTAGGACTAATACTAAAAAGCACAGCCAATTGGCTGTGCTTTTTATGTACTGAATTTATTATAAATTCAACATTCTCTTTTTTAAACGTTCTAAATCAATCGCACTCGAGCGCACTGTTAATTTAATATAGCTGTATTCATATTCTTCTTTAACAACACTCATACTCGATCGGATTTCGCCCACAACACCTTTGGCTGTGTACGGTATAACAATCTCTTCTTCAATCATGTCCTCTTGAGCAATGCCAATAATGTATTTGTGCAGTTTACTAATATCATCTGGATTACGCGTAGAGGTCATCATCGCATCAGGAAACTCATCCATTAGCGACTGCTGCTGCTCAGTACTTAATTGGTCTGACTTATTCAGTACTAATAATTTTTTGCTACCTTCTACCCCAACTTCTGCCAGTACTTTATGTACTACTTCAAGCTGTGAGCGAAAAGAAGGATCTGAAGCATCTACAACATACAACAATAACGACGCATCATGTGCCTCAGCGAGCGTTGAATGAAATGAAGCAACCAAATCATGAGGTAATTTTTTAATAAAACCAACCGTATCTGAAACCAATATACGTGGCTGCGTAATTGGATACAGCGCGCGAACAGTGGTATCTAGCGTTGCAAAGAGTTTGTTTTCGCCTTCTACATCACTACCTGTAATTGCGCGCATCATTGATGACTTGCCCGCATTGGTATAACCAATTAAAGCCACTGAGAATAGCTCAGAGCGCTGCGTACGTCTGTCCATCATTACATCTTGAACACTAACAAGTTCGCGCTTTAATTCTGCTAACTGATCGCGCACCTTACGGCGATTAAGCTCAAGTGTGGTTTCGCCCGCACCTTTACCCATTTGGCGTTCTTTATCACCTGTTGATGTTTCACGCAGCCGTGGCGCGACATAATTAAGGCGAGCAATTTCAACTTGTAATTTTGCAGTTTTAGTACGCGCATGACGACTAAATATTTCAATGATAATACCGGTGCGATCAAATACTTCTACACCCAGCTGGTTCTCAACATTACGCAGTTGAGAAGGCGTTAAATCGCAGTCAAATACCACTACATCGGCACATGCAAAATCTAAATCGTTTGATGGAATTTCTGAGGATATTTCGGTTAAAGGGTCTTCATCAAGTAAATCATCTTCTTGCTCGTTTTCAACCATCCCTTTATTGCCGGTAAGGTGTGCTATTTCAGCTAGTTTTCCTGAGCCCAGTACATTAACTTTTTGAGTTGAGCTTTGCTTTTGCGATTGCGTACCTACTACTTTAAATCCTAACGTAGTCACCAAACGCGCAAGCTCTGCGAGCGACTCTGTTGCTTCGTCACCTTTAAATTGTGGTGTGCTAATAGAAATAAGTAACGCATTAGGAAGTGATGGTTTTGCAGTTAGTTGCATAATTTTTATATGTTAATGCACCTAAAGTGCAAACCTAATTTTCATTCGAAAGTAACTTGATCCTACGCTGTTATGGCTCAGCTTTATAGAGTTATAGTTCACTAATGGCGTTAATATTTAAAACTAACCATAATATACTCAATTTTATGGCTAGTTTTAAAATCACATTATAGTAAAGCCTTATTGTTCAGCTTTAATATTAAACGACGCCCTGCTCAATCATTGCATCGGCGACGCGCCTAAAGCCTGCAATGTTAGCGCCTAATAAAAGATTTCCAGGCTCACCAAATTCTGTAGCGGTATCGTTGGCGGTAACAAATATATTTTTCATAATTTGTTTTAGCTTTTCGTCAACTTCTTCAAAGGTCCAACTTTGCATACTCGCATTTTGTGCCATTTCTAATTGGCTTGTTGCAACGCCGCCGGCATTGGCCGCTTTACCTGGTCCATACGCAATTTTTGCAGCAATAAAGCAATCAATAGCCTCTTTTGTTGAAGGCATGTTTGCGCCTTCACTTACTAATAAACAACCGCCGGATAATAATGCGCTTGCATCCGCCTGTGTTAATTCATTTTGTGTGGCGCACGGAAAAGCAGCGGCAGCATTAAAGCGCCAAACAGCGTGCCCATCTTTAGGGTAGTCATTTACAGAAATATAAATAGCATCGGGGTGAGTTTGTTTATATACGCTCAAGCAATCACGCGATTGCTCTTTCAAACATTTAATAAGATTTAAATCTATACCCGATTCATGATACACAGTGCCACGAGAGTCGCTGCAACTTACTGGTGTTGCCCCCATTTGATAAAGCTTTTCAATGGCATAAATAGCAACATTACCTGCGCCCGAAACCAAGCAGCGCTTACCTTGCAGGCTATCGCCGCGCGCTTGCAGCATATAGTCAGCAAAATAAACAGCGCCGTATCCCGTGGCTTCTTTTCGTACAAGCGATCCACCCCACAATAAGCTTTTACCTGTTAAAACACCTTCATAGCGCCCAGTCAAACGCTTATATTGACCAAACAAGTAACCTATTTCTCTAGCCCCGACTCCAATGTCTCCAGCGGGTACGTCGGTTGTAGGGCCAATATGGCGATAGAGCTCACTCATAAATGATTGGCAAAAACGCATTATTTCAGCATCTGAGCGCCCTTTTGGATCAAAGTTTGCCCCGCCTTTACCACCACCGATCGGTAAACCTGTTAAAGCATTTTTAAATATTTGCTCAAACCCTAAAAATTTAATTATGCTGGCATTCACACTTGGGTGAAAACGTAAGCCACCTTTATAGGGCCCAAGTGCAGAGTTAAACTCAATTCTGTAGCCTTTATTTACCTGAATATTGCCTTCGTCATCAACCCAAGGAACTCTAAACATAATTTGGCGTTCGGGCTCAACTAAGCGTTGTATAATGGCATTTTTTTTGTATTTTTCTGAGTTTTCCAAGATAGGTTCGAGTGATTCAAGTACTTCTTCAACAGCTTGATAAAACTCGCATTGTGCAGGACTACTAGTTTTTAATTGTGCGATTGTGCTATGGATATAATTCATAATTATTCTTCCGTGTTAATAATAAAAGTATTTATCAGATGTTAAAGTAAACGTAATCAAGTTTATGATTCATGCTTTAAGGTCTTAATTTAATATAATTAACTATTACATTAGCATGAAAAATTGAGATGTTTAACGCGAGCTACGTGAATTATTTTTGATTGAAAGTTTGATTTTTATTTATTAAAGGTGAATTTAAATTCACAGATTTAAAAGCGGAACAGTGCCAAGCGAATTTTTATATTTTCAAAAGGGAGTTTTAGAAGTATTAGGTTAGGTATGGGTTTGTTTAAAAATATAACAATTAATGGGTTTTATACTGCATTGCGCTCGCAAAAACCCACTAAATAAAAGCTAATTAGCTAAAGCCAGTTACTCAGCAGACTCTTCTGGACGGTGCTGCTTTTGTACGCCAGTTAAAAACAAACGTAATATTTGATCGTTACAAACACGGTAATGTTTGTTATCTACTTTTCGAGAAAATGCGCTTAACTCATGTTTACTTAAATCAAAATCAACAAGTGCAAGTGTTGCTATAACATCTTCTGCTTTCATATTTAAAGCAATACGTAGCTTCATAAAGATAATATTGTTGTTTAGCTTTTTCTCAGGCTCTGGTTGATCACCTTCGCGTTTGCCACGTTGGGTATTAATAAACCCATTTAAAAAGCTAGCAAACTCAGTATCACTTATTGGGGTAAAAGCCTCTTCACCTTCTTTAGTTAACCATGCAATTACTTGCTCTTTGGTGACCGTATGCTCTGCTGATGCAAAAACATTGACCATAGCAGTATCAGTTAAGTTAAAAGTGTAGCGAATGCGGCGTAAAATATCGTTATTAGTCAAAGTAAATCCCAAAGTGAGGTATAGCAACCAAGCAGTTATTGCTTAATTTTAAATAAGCACCTAGTTTAACAGGTTTACTAATACCACCCTATTAATTTTTATCTGAGCTTCTTATACCTAGTTACCAAGCACCTTGGCAGGATCTACGCGTGTTGCTTGCCATGCAGGATAAATGGTAGCAAGTATCGCAAGCACAAACGTAACAATCACTGTAATACCAATGTCTTCAAGTACTAATTTACTTGGTAAAAACTCTATAAAATAAACGCCCTCAAGTGGATTGGCTCCAAATAATTGGCTTATCCACGTAAAAAGCTCACTTATATTAAGCGCTAATACCACACCAATTAGTGTTCCTAGTGCCACGCCTACAAATGCTTGCATTAAGCCTTGCATTACAAAGGTGGCTAAAATAGTACTGTCTTTCGCGCCCATGGTTTTTAAAATTGCGATATTGCCTTGTTTTTCGCGTACTTCCATTACCAAGGAGGACACAATATTAAAACTGGCTACCGCTATAATTAAAAACACCACAATATAAACAATGGTACGTACCATTTGAATATCTTGATAAAGGCTGCCTTGGGTTCTAAACCAACTGGAAACATACACGTAGTCGTCAATAGTTTGGCCCACTTTTAGCGCTATTTGGTGCGCCGAAAACACATCATCAACACTTAACCGCAGCCCTGTTACTTGAGTTTCATCGTAACCCAATGTTTGCTGCGCTTTATTAAGATGTATAAACGCAGCTGTACTATCAATGGGGCCGCCCATTTCTATAACACCTGCAAGGTTAAGTCTTACTCGTTTAGGCGCTAATAATGACTGACCTTTTTGGCCTATTTGCGGAATAAGTAACGTAATGTTGTCGCCTACTTTTGCATCTAACTGTTTTACTATTTGCTTACCTAAAATTACATCGTCAAGGCCTAACTGGCTCACTAACTTACCACTGGCAAACTGATTTACCGCCGATACATTACTCTCGAGCGATGGCTCAACACCTCTAATTTCGACCGCTTTTAGCTGGCTTTTATATTGCGCCATTCCGTTAACGGCAATAAATGGCGCAGCCCCTGTTACGTGAAGTTGTGTTTGTAAATCCTCAACCTTTTGCGACCAATTTGCAATGGGTCTACTTGGTGCTACATATTCAACCTGCGGCACAACACTTAGCAATCTATGTACTAGTTGCTGCTCAAAACCATTAATTACCGACAGCGCCACAATTAAAACCGCGACACCTAATAAAATACCAATAGTCGACGCTTTAGCGATAAAACTAACGAAGCCGTTTTTTTCATCTTTGTGGCCTGAATAGGCTCTAAAACGTTTACTTAAAAATGCACTAAGCAACATGCTGCGACTCTTTAATAGCTAGTTTTCCATCGTCTAAATAAGCTATTTTGCCTAGCTTATCGGCAAGTTCTAAATCGTGTGTAACTACCACAAAACTCGTGTTTAAGCTTTGGTTAAGCTCATTTATTAAATCGTAAATTTTAATCGCATTTTGTTTATCTAAATTACCCGTTGGCTCATCAGCAAGCACAAGCGCAGGTTTAGTAACCAGTGCGCGGGCAATTGCCACACGTTGGCGCTCTCCACCAGAAAGCGCAGACGGTTTATGCGAGCTGCGATGTGCAAGGCCGACTTTTTCGAGCATATCGAGCGCTTGAGCTTTGGCTTCTTTTGCACTCAAGCCTTTAATTAATAATGGCATAGCTACGTTTTCAACTGCGCTAAACTCCATTAATAAGTGATGAAATTGATAGATAAAGCCCAAATTTTGGTTTCTAAATGCGGCTTGCTCTGTTCGCGAAAGTTTTGCAACTTCTTGGTTTTTAATTTTAGCGCTACCTGAGCTTGCGGTATCTAATGTGCCAAGTATGTGTAAAAGCGTACTTTTACCAGAGCCAGAACTCCCGACAATAGCGAGCATTTCACCTTGCTGAAGCGCTAAATCAACGCCTTTTAATACTTCAACTTGGTTGCTGCCGTCTTGATAAACCTTACTTAAATTTTCACAACTAATCACTAAATCATTCATAACGTAATACCTCTGCTGGTTTTACTTTTGCGGCTTTACGCGCAGGATATAAGGTAGCTAAAAAGCTCATAGCAATACTGGCAAACGCTATTAGTACTAAACTCAAAATATCAAATTTTACCGGAAGCTCTATACCCGCCAGTAAGTTTAAGCCCACTAATGCAAGTAGCTCATTTATATATAAACTAAATATTACACCTAAAAATGCGCCTATTGCGGTACCAATTACGCCGTTATATAAGCCTTGCACCATAAACACTTTTTGCACTTGCGAAGGTGTTAAACCTAACGTTTGTAGTATGGCTACTTCACCTTGTTTTTCGCTTACCATCATGGTTAATGCCGATACAATATTAAATACAGCCACCAATACAATGAGGGCAAGCAACATAGACATAATGCGCTTTTCCATAGCAACGGCTGCAAATAGAGTACCTTGGGTACTGCGCCAATCACTGTAATTGTGATCTTTTAAAATACGTTGGCTTGCTTCAATAAATTCATCTAGTTCGAAAGGTTCGTGCAATGAAACACTTAAATTTGGGGCGGTGTTTTTATCCAGCTTTAATACCCGTTGTAGCGAAGCGCCACTCGTAAACGCAAGTGCCATATCTATCTCAGATCCGGTTTCGTATATTGCGGCTACTTTAAATAAACGCTGGCTGGGTACTCGCCCAAGAGGTGTATATGTTGAAGCATTAGGCATAATAACGCGAAGCTTATCACCCACGCTAACGCCTAATTTACGACTCAAATAACGGCTTATAGCAATGTTGTAATTTTTGTTTAATACAGTTTTCCAATCGCCTTGCACTATTTTATCGGTAATTTTATACAAAGAACCACTATCGTTATAAAGGCCTTGTAGTAAAACGCCGTGCAAGTCTTTATTTGTTTGCAAAATAGCTTCGCCGTGGCGATATAAGCTTACATGATCAACATAAGGAGATTGTTCGAGATCGGTTTTAAGGTTGCCCATTTGGGTGGCAGTGTTTTTACCTGCGCTAACTTCAACATGCGGAATAAGTCCAAGCATATTGGTTTTTAGGCTATTTTCAAACCCGTTCATTACACTGCTTACCGTGAATAATGCCATTAAACCAATAGCGATACCGGCAATAGAAAAAAACGAAATAAACGATATAAACGCATTTCCTTTAGATGAGCGACTATATCTAAGCCCTATAAATAAGCTAACCGGTTGAAACATATTATTTTTAACACTTATCGTAAAAGTATTGAGCAATAGTAGCACGAAAAAAGTGCCTTTGGGTATGGCGTAAAATGTAAGAAATAATTTAAAAATCTGATACTTGGCTATATTTACAGCAATACATGCTTAACCATTAATTCGCGGTTAAGCTTTCAGCCCTTTAACTAAATAATCGAGCAATACCCGTACATTAGTCGCCACAAACTGCCTTGGTGGATATACGCCCCATACCCCTTCTTGCTGTGGTTGATAGGGTGTTAAAATAGGCACCAATTGCCCTGAGTTAATTTCGTTTTCAATGTAGTAGTCTGGGAGTTGTACAATACCGAGCCCCTTTTTTGCGCCATCCACCAGCGCCCAACCACTATTACACTGTAGCCGCCCTGCTATTTTAAAGTGTTTATCGCGCCCATTTTCGTTTACGCGCCAGTAGCTACTATTCCCAATTAAACATTCATGGCTGTTTAGCTCGCCTAAAGTATGCGGCTCACCAAATCGCGTTAAATACTGTGGTGCCGCGCACATAATAAAACGCCGCGCACTTAACCTACGCGCTTTTAAGCTCGAATCTTTTAAGTGCCCTAGCCTTATGGCTAAATCAAATCCGCCCTCTAATAAGTTTTCTTGCTCGTTACTTAGTGTGGCAACAACTTCTACCTCGGGATGATCCTTCATAAAATTATGCACTATGGGCATAATGAACGTTTCCCCATACATAACAGGGGCTGTGAGCTTAATTTTACCCTTTGGTGTACTTTGTTGCTGAGCAAGACCTTGAGTTGCCTCGTCCATAGCGTGTTGTAAGTGCTTTATTTGATGTAAGTACACTTCGCCTTCTTTGGTTAAAACCACTTTACGGGTTGTACGGGTTAAAAGCTGGGTATTTAAACGTTGCTCAAGCGCTGTAACATGGCGGCTAATATGCGCAACCGAAAGTCCAAGCGTTTTTGCAGCCGCAGTAAAGCTGCCCTCCTCCCCTACAGCTATAAACTCATCTATTCCATTCCAACGCGTCATTATTACCATGCTGTAAAAGTGTTTTAATAAAATTGAGATTATCATTGTTTGAGAAACAAATACAATAGCTACATTACCCAAGCAAATTGGGTCTACAATTATTATCTAACCACTACAAAGGATAAACACATGTCAGAATTTATTAAATCAAAAGCAGCTATTGCTTGGGGTCCTAATCAACCACTTAGCGTTGAAGAAGTTGATGTGATGATGCCTAAAAAAGGCGAAGTAATGGTAAAAATTACCGCTACTGGTGTATGTCATACCGATGCATTTACTTTATCAGGTGATGATCCTGAAGGTATTTTCCCTGCTATTTTAGGCCATGAAGGCGCAGGCGTTGTATACGCAATTGGCGAAGGCGTAACCAGTGTTGAAGTTGGGGATCATGTTATTCCTCTATACACTGCTGAATGTGGCGCTTGTAAAATGTGTACTTCTGGTAAAACTAACCTATGTTCTGCTGTGCGCGAAACTCAAGGTAAAGGCCTTATGCCAGACGGCACAACACGCTTTTTTAAAGACGGCCAACCAATATACCACTACATGGGTTGCTCAACGTTTTCTGAGTACACAGTGCTTCCAGAAATTTCACTCGCTAAAGTAAATAAAGAAGCCTCTTTAGAAGAGATTTGTTTACTAGGCTGTGGTGTAACAACAGGTATGGGCGCAGTAACAAACACTGCAAACGTAAAACCTGGCGACACAGTAGCAATTTTTGGCCTTGGTGGTATTGGTTTATCTGCCATTATTGGTGCAAAAATGGCAGGCGCTGGACGTATTATTGGTGTTGATATTAACACCACTAAATTCGATTTAGCGACAAAACTTGGTGCAACTGATTTAATTAATCCAAAAGATTTCGACAAGCCTGTTCAAGAAGTGATTGTTGAAATGACTGACGGTGGCGTTGACTACTCGTTTGAATGTATTGGTAATGTTGATGTAATGCGCTCTGCGCTTGAGTGTTGTCATAAAGGTTGGGGTGAGTCGGTAATTATTGGTGTAGCCGGTGCAGGCCAAGAAATATCAACCCGTCCGTTCCAACTGGTAACTGGGCGTGTATGGCGTGGTAGTGCATTTGGTGGCGTTAAAGGTCGCTCGCAACTACCTGAAATAGTTGAGCGCTACATGGCGGGTGAATTTGCGTTAAACGACTTTATTACTCATACAATGAGCCTTGAACAAATTAACGAAGCGTTTGATTTAATGCACGAAGGTAAAAGTATTCGTACAGTAATTCATTACTAATAAGCACTTAGTAAACGACTTAATAAAAAGCCGTAAAACCTAAAGGTTTGCGGCTTTTAAGGATTATTATGTTAGAGAATATCTCAAGTACAAAAGTAGCTGGTGGTTGGCATAAGCAATATACTCACCCTGCAACAAGTACACATTGCACTATGCGCTTTGCGGTGTTTTTACCACCAGGTGCAAGTGAAACAAACAAAGTACCGGTACTTTATTGGCTATCAGGTTTAACCTGTACCGACGAAAATTTTATGCAAAAAGCCGGTGCATTTAAAAAAGCAGCAGAGCTAGGTATTGCTATTGTGGCACCCGACANCCTCGTGGGGATAATGTTCCTAACGAAAACGGCTACGATTTTGCTCAAGGCGCTGGGTTTTATGTTAACGCGACACAAGCCCCTTACAACACTCACTTTAATATGTACGACTACGTAGTGAATGAATTACCCGCGCTTATAGAGCTGCACTTTCCAGTGACTAGCACAAAAGCAATTAGTGGTCATTCAATGGGCGGCCATGGTGCGTTGATGATCGCCCTTAAAAACCCACAGGATTATGTTAGTGCCTCGGCGTTTAGCCCTATAGTAAACCCTATTAATTGCCCATGGGGCGTTAAAGCGTTTACGGGTTATTTAGGAGCCGATAAAACAACATGGGCACAATACGACAGCTGCAAATTAATGGCTAAAGCTGAGCAAAGTAACTACTTGCCAATGTTAGTGAGCCAAGGCGATGCCGATAACTTTTTAGACGAGCAATTAAAACCACAAAATTTAGTGGCTGTTGCAAAACAAAAAGACTACCCACTGACCCTAGAAATGCAAACCGGGTACGATCATAGTTACTTTTTTATCAGTAGCTTTATTGATCAGCACTTGGTATTTCATCATCAGTATTTGTCTGCATAACAATATTATTGTTTGTAGTAATAATGTGTAGAGAACCCTCTACACATTATTTTAAACTATTAAAAAAACGTCCTTACTTGCATCAGTATTCACTCGCCTTTTATTACCCTGCTTGCTGTGGCTCTACCCATAAGCTTATTTAGAGCATGCTGACCTTGTAAAATAAAATCAAATTTTAAATTTCAAATTTTAACGGTGTTAAACAAAGCACATTACTCATCCACTTCCTTTTTTATAAACTCCTTAACAAAACCAATTAATTGCAGTAAATATATAATCAAAAAAGGGAATGCACCTACAATCGCAACGCTGTGATTTAAAGGCTCGTTATTTTGAACTAATAATACGCAAGCATAAAATCCCAACGCAAACGACCAGGCGTATAAACTCCAAGTATATGTTTTATTTGCGCCGCTTAATTGGCGTATAACCAAAACGACAGAATCATCAGAGTTTGCTAACGCACAGTAGTCACACGGTTTTTTCAAGTTTAGTGACTGTATTTATTGTTTTTTAAAAGGCAAGTGATGTACATAATTACCTTTAATATAAGTAAAAGAATATGGATATTCAAAAGCGATATCAAACTAACTACTTGGTAAAATAGTAAAATAGTAAAATAGTAGTGTAACTATTACCAAGCCAGGCAAAATAAAAATAAAGGCAAACCTAAATTACTGAATTTAAAATATTAAATAAATGGCTTACAGATTGCTAGCTAGTTATTAAGATTAACTAAAAAGGCAAGATCATGGAAATTGATTTACAGTGGAATGAAATCATCGATAACTTAATACACTTAGGTATTGCATACCTACTTGCACTACCCATGGCTTACGACAGAGAGCGTAGTAATGATGGCGCAGGCCTTCGTACCTTTCCTCTTGTTGCTGTTGCATCGTGTGGGTATGCATTAATTGCTATGTCGGTTTTAGATGGCGCAGAAGCTCAATCAAAAATGTTGCAAGGCATCATTACTGGTATTGGTTTTATTGGCGGTGGCGCAATTTTGAAAAATAACAAATCAACCTCCGGCACAGCAACCGCAGCAAGTATTTGGAATATGGGTTTAATTGGTATAGCCGTAGCGTACAGCCGCTACGAAATAGCAATTTTACTTGCCATTATTAACTTTATAACGCTTAGGTATGTAAAAAAGTTTAAGTAATTTATAAACGGAGTGACTTATTCAATAGGCATTAAAAAAGGCGCTTAAAAAGCTGTCTCTTGATCACAAGTCTGACTCAAGAGATTTTGCTAAATCGTAGCCTTCCAGGATGGCTTGTAACTTAAGCCATCCTT
>NZ_AUTL01000267.1:0-5472 GCF_000498015.1 Pseudoalteromonas sp. TAE79 | reverse complement strand
AAGGATGGCTTAAGTTACAAGCCATCCTGGAAGGCTACGATTTAGCAAAATCTCTTGAGTCAGACTTGTGATCAAGAGACAGCTATTTTAGCGGCTTTAGATGTAATTATTTACAATCAGCGTTTGGTAAATACCAAAGAGCCGTCATTTGCATCAATAACAATCACGCTACCTGGTATGTAGTCCCCATTAAGTAGCTTTTGTGCTAGCGGATTTTCAATCGTTTGCTGAATAGCACGCTTAAGCGGGCGTGCACCGTACACAGGATCAAACCCACTTGCTGCAATTCGCTCAAGTGCAGCATCGCTTATTTCAAGCAGATACCCCATCTCTGTTAAACGCTCACGTAATTTCATTAACTGAATATCAGCTATTTCTTTTATATGCTCGTTTGCTAACGGGTGGAATACAACAGTCTCGTCAATACGGTTAATAAACTCAGGTCTAAACTCATTAATCAATACTTCCATTACTTTAGCTTTAAGGGTCGTATAGTCATTATTCCCCGCTTGTTCTTGGATAATATCTGAGCCTAAATTTGATGTCATGATAATAACAGTATTTTTAAAATCAACGGTTCTACCTTGTCCGTCAGTTAATCGGCCATCATCTAACACTTGCAGTAAAATGTTAAACACATCTGGGTGTGCTTTTTCTATTTCATCAAGCAATATAACTGAGTAAGGTTTACGACGAACAGCTTCTGTTAAATAACCGCCCTCTTCATAACCC
The DNA here is from genome assembly GCF_000498015.1 of Pseudoalteromonas sp. TAE79. Lineage (NCBI taxonomy): Bacteria > Pseudomonadati > Pseudomonadota > Gammaproteobacteria > Alteromonadales > Pseudoalteromonadaceae > Pseudoalteromonas > Pseudoalteromonas sp. TAE79. Next base: position 4,740 of record NZ_AUTL01000267.1, on the reverse strand, counting down.
ACATAACCTGGAGGTGCGCCCACTAGGCGTGCAACTGAGTGCTTTTCCATAAACTCAGACATGTCGATACGTACCATGGCATCTTCGGTATCAAACATAAAACCAGCAAGTGCTTTTGTAAGCTCGGTTTTACCCACACCTGTTGGACCTAAAAACAAGAAAGAACCAATTGGGCGATTAGGATCTGCAAGTCCTGCACGTGAGCGTCTTATTGCGTTAGCAACAGCAACGACCGCTTCATCTTGCCCTATTACTTTACTGTGTAACTTATCTTCCATTTGCAGCAGCTTTTCACGCTCACCTTGTAGCATTCTTGCAACAGGAATACCTGTCCAGCGAGATAAAATTTCAGCAATTTCATCCTCACCTACTTGGTTTTTAAGCAGAGTCATTTCTTGCATTTCGGCTTGTGAGGCTAAATCAAGTTTTCGTTCAAGCTCTGGAATTCGCCCATATTGCAGCTCTGACATACGCTGTAAATCACTTGCTCTTCGCGCTACATCTAAATCTAATCTTGCTTGTTCAAGCTCGGCTTTAATTACTTGTGTACCTTGAAGCGATGCTTTTTCAGCATTCCAAATTTCGTCTAGCTCACGATATTGCCCATCAAGGTCGGTGATCAACTCTTGCATTTCAGTGCGACGCTTTTGACTCGCCTCATCTTTTTCTTTAGCAAGTGCATTATCTTCTAATTTTAATTGGATAATACGACGCTCAAGCTTATCTAACGACTCTGGTTTTGAATCAATTTGTAATCGAATCGAAGACCCCGCTTCGTCAATTAAATCAATTGCTTTATCTGGTAACTGACGATCGCTAATGTAGCGGTGAGATAACTGCGCCGCAGCAACAATCGCGGGATCAGTAATTTCTACTGAATGATGTAGCTCATATCGCTCTTTTAAGCCACGCAATATTGCAATGGTATCTTCAACCGACGGCTCTTCAATGAGTACCTTTTGGAATCGACGTTCAAGGGCTGCATCTTTCTCTATATATTTACGGTATTCATCAAGCGTGGTTGCGCCAACGCAGTGTAACTCACCGCGTGCTAATGCTGGCTTTAACATATTGCCTGCATCCATTGCGCCATCACTTTTTCCTGCACCCACAATAGTATGTATTTCATCAATAAATAAAATGACTTGGCCTTCTTCTTTAGCCAATTCGTTTAATACTGATTTTAGACGTTCTTCAAATTCGCCACGGTATTTAGCACCCGCAACTAACGCACCTAAATCAAGTGATAGTACGCGTTTATTTTTTAATCCTTCAGGTACTTCACCGTTAATAATACGCTGTGCTAACCCCTCCGCGATTGCTGTTTTACCAACACCCGGTTCACCGATTAATACAGGGTTATTTTTAGTACGGCGTTGTAATACCTGAATCGTGCGGCGAATTTCGTCATCGCGACCAATAACGGGGTCAAGCTTACCTTGCTCAGCTCGCTCAGTTAGATCAATCGTGAACTTTTCAAGCGCTTGACGTGTTTCTTCGGCATTTGGGTCATCAACTTTTTGGCCGCCGCGAATCGCTTTAATTGCAGTTTCAATTTTGGTCGAGGTAATATTTAACGACCTAAATATATCGCCAAGTGGACCTTTATCATCGCATGCCGCCAGTACAAATAATTCACTTGAAATGTATTTGTCTTTGCGTTTTTGCGCATACTTGTCACATAGGTTAATAAGTGAAGCCATATTATTTGATAGCTGCACATCGCCACCTACACCTTCTACTTTAAATAGTTTTTCTATTTCTTGTGAAAGCTTGGTGTTAAGTTCATCTGCGCTGACACCCGTTTGTGCAAATAATGCACGTACACTAGAGCCACTTTGCTTTAGTAGTGAATACATTAAATGTACGGGTTCAATAAATTGATGATCGCGGCCAAGGGCTAGCGATTGCGCATCAGAGAGCGCAGATTGAAATTTACTTGTAAATCTATCTAAACGCATGGTGTTACCTATTAAATAATCTAATTGCTTAATTAATGGGTATGTTTAGGTGTTTGTTCAAGGTGTAGGGGGAAATATAATGATTAAAGATACTAATTACTTGCGCCAGATCAAACTTGCCATACGTCCGGTTTGTCCATCCCGTCGATAAGAAAAAAATAAGTCACTTTGAGAGACTGTACAATAGTCGCCACCCGTAATATTTTTAACGCCTTGCTGGATAAGTAAAGTACGCGCAATACCATAAATATCAGCAAGATATTTGCCATTAGATTGTAGTGTAAATGCTTGAATAAATGAAGAAGACCTTTTTTGAAATAACTCAAACACCTCTGCCCCAACCTCAAATCGGTTTGGTCCAATTGCAGGCCCTAACCACGCACTTATGTTTTCATATTCTGTACTAAAGCACTCTAATGTATTTTTAATAATTCCCTGCTCAAGTCCTCGCCAGCCGCCATGTATAGNAATCGGCGGTCATGATAGCCAAAGGCTGATTTAATAACTGAGTATAAAGCGCATCAGCATCGTGTAACTCATCAAAATCAAAATGTTCATCAACAATAACAACATTAGAGCTATGAACTTGATTTAGCCACACGGCAGGTTTAGGTAGGAGATTTGTTAGTAATGAGCGGTTTTTTGATACATGATTTTGATTATCACCAACATGGAATCCCAAATTAAAACTTTTAAATGGGATTTTTGAAACACCACCTCCACAAGTAGTACTCAACGTTCCTACTTTATGAAGGTTTTGCCATGTCGCTGACAATAAGTGCATTATCTATCGATATCAGGATTAGCTTTAGTATCTTCACGTAGTGCATGTGTCATCGCGACCATATCGTCTGGGATAGGTGCTTGCCATGTCATCATTTCACCGGTGATTGGGTGCGCAATACTCAATTTTACAGCATGTAGTGCTTGGCGTCTAAAGCTACGAAGTAACTCAAATAACTCAGGTGTTGCACCTTTAGGTGGACGCGGACGGCCGCCATAAGATTGGTCGCCAATTAGCGGGTGATTTAAATGTGCCATATGCACACGAATCTGGTGAGTACGACCTGTTTCTAAGCGCAGACGTAAACGAGTATGAGCACGGAATTTTTCAGCAACACGGTAATGTGTAATTGCCGGTTTACCCAGTTCATGTACTGCCATATGTGTACGCTGAGTCGGATGGCGGCAAATCGCTTTTTCAACCATACCACCTGCAGTCATAGTACCATTACACAGTGCTTCATATTCACGCGTAAAGTTTTCACGCTTTTGTAGCGCTGTTACTAAGTGCGTTTGTGCTGGAATCGTTTTAGCTACAACCATTAAACCGGTCGTGTCTTTATCTAAACGATGCACAATACCCGCGCGTGGTACGTTAATTATTTCAGGGTAGTAATGTAGTAATGCGTTTAGCACTGTTCCATTAGGATTACCCGCACCAGGGTGAACCACTAGGCCCATTGGTTTATTAATTACCAAAATATCATCGTCTTCATAAACAATGTTTAATTTGATATCTTGTGCTTCGTATTCGCGTGGTGCTTCAATTGTTGTTTCAACACTTACAACTTCACCACCTAGTAGCTTTTCGCGTGGAGTGTTGAAAATTTCACCGTCTACGGTGATTTTATCATCCAATATCCACGTTTTTATACGAGAACGTGAATAATCAGGGAACAATTGTGCTAATACTTGGTCTAGACGTTTACCACCTAATTCGGTTGGAACGTCGGCTTGAAGAGAAATTTGCTCTGACATTAGTAACTTTACCCAATTTACCAGTGCAAGCTTTGCTCGACTGGGTTAGAATCGCTTTTAATAAAAGCATAATATAATACGCATAGTTTACTCGGTTTTACCGACTTGGCCTAGCCGAAGACATCGAAGGTAACAAATAAAATGATAAATAAAATAGGGAAACGTGCATTTGCCATTGTTTTTTCAGTTTCTGTACTTAGTTTAGGCGCTTGTTCGTCTGCTCCAGACCAAGAAGACATTCAACGTGTACCGAATAAGTCTGCACACGCTTTATATGAAGATGCAAAAGAAACGCTAGATTCTGGTTTATATGCTCGTGCAATTGAACTTTTGAGTGCAATAGACTCTCGCTACCCATTTGGCCCATTCTCTAAGCAAGTACAAATGGACTTAGTCTATGCACATTATCAATCAGGCAATACTGAACAAGCACTTGCAACCATTGACCGCTTTATTCGCTTAAACCCAAATCATAAAGACCTTGATTACATGTATTACATGCGTGGTTTAGTGAACATTAAAGCAGATAAAAATGCGTTCCAAGAATACTTTGGTGTAGATAGAGCAGACCGTGATGCTAACCGTACTCGTGTTGCATTTACCGATTTATCAACACTAGTAAAACGCTTTCCGAAAAGTGATTACGCGCCTGAAGCTAAGCGTCGTTTAGTGTGGCTTTTAAACCGCATGGCACGTTATGAATTAAAAGTAGCAACTTACTATTACGAACGTGAAGCTTATTTAGCTGCTGCTAATAGAGGTAAGTTTGTTGTTGAGCATTATTCACAAAGCAGTTACTTAGATCCCGCGCTTGAAATGATGGAGAAAAGTTACGACCAATTAGGTTTAACTGAGCTTAGTGAGCACGCAAAGCAAACACGAAAACTAAATAAAAGAACTAAATAAAAGCACTAAATAAAAAAGGCGCTTACTAAGCTGTCTCTTGATCACAAGTCTGACTCAAGAGATTTTGCTAAATCGTAGCCTTCCAGGATGGCTTGTAACTTAAGCCATCCTT